>CAZPET010000131.1:0-5442 GCA_964585625.1 uncultured Syntrophomonadaceae bacterium | reverse complement strand
TTCACATCATGGTTTTCCGCCAGGGCCGCTTCCGCAATGATCTTGCCCGCCAGCAGCGTCCCCTGCCCGCCCACGCCGGCGATGATCAGGTCGGCTTCAGGCATTGTCTCCGCCCCCTTTCAAAGCAATGATGGCCTCGCGGCGGCAGAGCTGCGCGCAGAGGCCGCAGCCGGTGCAGAGGGCGGGA
Organism: uncultured Syntrophomonadaceae bacterium; assembly: GCA_964585625.1. GTDB lineage: Bacteria > Bacillota > Dethiobacteria > DTU022 > DTU022 > JAAZIN01. The sequence continues at coordinate 5,255 of CAZPET010000131.1, read as the reverse complement.
TCAATGACAGCGGGGCCGTCCTTCTCCGCCCGGCTTATAGCCGGACAGCCGAGGCCGAGGCATATGCCGCAGCCGCGGCACTTCTGGGAGTCCACCTGCAGCGGTGGGGTATCTGCACGTTCCAGCAGGGCGCAGGATTTCCGGACAATGATTACCGAGGGCTCCTCCGCCGCCAGCTCCGTTTCAATTATATCCTGCAGCTCCTGCAGCTTCATCGGATCGGCCGTTGTGACCCGCCTTACGCCGATAGCGCGGCAGAGCGGCTCCAGTTCCACCGGCGCTCTTTTCTCTCCCTGCAGGGTCAATCCGGTGCCGGGGTGCTCCTGGTGGCCGGTCATGGCGGTGGTGCGGTTGTCGAGAATCAGCACCGTGGCCCGGCTGCCGCTGTAGACCAGGTCGATCAGCGGGGTGATCCCGGAATGAAAGAAGGTTGAATCCCCGATTACCGCCACGGTGCGCCCGGCCAGGGCGGGGTCGGCCCGCTCCATTCCCACGGCCTCGCCGATGCCGGAGCCCATGCAGATGCAGGTATCGAGCGATTCCAGCGGCGGCAGCGCCCCCAGGCTGTAACATCCGACATCGCCGGGCACGTTTACCTTCAGTTTGTGCAGCACGTAGAAGACGCCGCGGTGCGGACAGCCCGGGCAAAAGATCGGCGGGCGTGAGGGAAGTTCCGGGACCGTGGTGCTCTTCTTCGCCGGGTTCCCGCTGCCGCGGAGCTTTCTGCGGACAATCTCCACGCTGAGCTCGCCAACCCGCGGGAAAAGCTCCTTCCCCCGCACCGGCAACCCCAAGCGCAGCGCCAGGATCTGCTCCTCGAGAAAGGGATCCAGCTCCTCCACGACGACGATCTCCTCCACCGCCGCGGCAAAGCAGCGCAATAGCTGCTCCGGCAGGGGGTAACTGAAACCGAGCTTCAACACATGAGCATCCGGCAGCGCCTCCTTGACATACTGGTAGACGACTCCGGAGCAGACAATGCCGTATCTCGTCGAGCCCTTTTCAATCCGGTTCAGCGGAGAAATTGAGGCCGCCCTGCGCAGCGCCTCCAGCCGCTTCTCCACCAGGGGGCGCCGCTGCCGGGCAAAGCCGGGGATCATCACGTATTTGGCCGGGTTTTTCTGATAACCGCGGCACGCTCTCTCTTCCCTCTCTCCGGGCTGCACCAGGCTCCGCGAATGGGAGATCCGGGTCGTCGTGCGCAGCAGGAGAGGTGTATCAAATTGTTCGCTCAGCTGAAAGCCGGCGATGACAAAATCCTTGGCCTCCCGGCTGTCTGACGGTTCCAGCAGCGGTATCTTCGCCAGGCGGGCGTAGTGGCGGTTATCCTGCTCGTTCTGGGAGCTGTGCATCCCGGGATCGTCGGCGCTGACGAGCAGCAGGCCGCCGCCGACACCGGTGTAAGAGAAGGTCAGCAGCGGATCGGCGGCCACGTTTACGCCGACATGCTTCATCGCCACCAGCGACCGGGCGCCGGCCAGCGAGGCGCCGATGCCCACCTCCAGGGCAACCTTCTCGTTGGGCGACCAGTCCGCGCGCACACCCGGGTAGCGCGACAGTTCCTCCAGGATCTCCGTGGAGGGAGTTCCCGGATAGGCCGTGCCCACGGTGACCCCGGCTTCATAGGCGCCGCGGGCAATTGCTTCATTTCCAGACATCAGCTTCTTTGACATTGAATGCATCTATATCTTCCTGTTCTGCAGATGATCATTGCTGCAACTGTAACCGCCCTTTGACCGGACGGCAAAACGCAACATTGAAGCGATCAGAGATCGTATATCCGCTCGCTGCCGATCACGGGGATACCGTTCTCCTGCAGCGCCTGCAGCGCAGCGGGAATATTTTCCACGCGCATCAGGATCAGGGCATCTTCCGTTCGCTTCTGGACAAAGGCATACAGATATTCGATATTGATCCCGGCGGCTTCCAGGGGAGTGAGCACTTTGGCCAGCCCCCCCGGAACATCGGGGACCTCGACGGCGATCACTTCGGTAACCGAGGCCATAAAGCCTTTCTCCCGCAGGACGGTGCAGGCTTTATCCGGCTGATCGACGATCAGCCGCAGGATCCCGAAGTCGGAAGTATCCGCGATGGAGAGGGCGCGGATATTGATCCCGGCTTCGCCGAGAACCTCGGAGATGCGGATCATCCGGCCGCATTTATTCTCAAGAAATATGGAGATCTGTTTTACCATTTGACATCCTCCTTGTTAAAGGCTCTTCCAGGGGTGTTGACGGATTATCCTTTACCTGATCTTGCGCCGGTCGATGATCCGCTGCGCTTTCCCTTCGCTCCGCGGGATCGATTTCGGCTCAACCAGCTTCACGGATGCGGAAATGCCCAGAACGCTGGCGATCTCCTCGCGGATCATCTTCTCCAGACCTTCCAGACCCTTGATCTTGTCCGAGAACATCTGCTCGGTAAGCTCCACCCGGATCTCCAGGGTGTCCATGGAGCCGGCCCGGTCGACAACCAGCTGGTAATGCGGCTCGGTCTCCCCGATTTCCAAAAGAATGCTCTCCACCTGCGAGGGGAAGACATTCACCCCGCGAATGATCAGCATATCATCGGTCCGTCCGCTGACCTTGGCCATCCGCAGGTGGGTCCGGCCGCAGGAACAGGGCCGGCGGGTCAGCGAGGTAATATCACGCGTCCGGTAGCGCACCACCGGCAGCGCCTCCTTGGTAATGGTGGTGATGACCAGCTCACCGGTTGCGCCCTCCGGGAGCACCTTTCCGCTGGCCGGATCAATAATTTCGGCGATAAAGTGGTCTTCGCCTATATGCAGCCCATCGCTGGCCGGGCACTCGAAAGCAACCCCCGGCCCCATCACCTCGCTGAGGCCGTAAATGTCGAAAGCGCTGATCTGCAGCTTCTCCTCGATGACGCGGCGCATATTGTCCGACCACGGTTCGGCGCCGAAAAGCCCCGATTCCAGTTTCAGTCCGGCGGGGTCTACCTGCATCTCCTCCATGGTTTCGGCAATATTCAAAGCGTAAGAAGGAGTGCAGGCGAGCAGGGTGCTCCCGAGATCCTTGATCATCCGCACCTGGCGCTTCGTCTGCCCCCCCGAGACCGGCACCACCGTGGCCCCGATCTTCTCCGCCCCGTAATGGACTCCAAGACCGCCGGTAAAGAGACCGTAGCCGTAAGCAACATGGATCACCGAGTCGCGAAGAGCCCCGGCGGCGGTAAGGGCGCGGGCCATCAGCTCCGCCCACACCTCCAGGTCATCGCGGGTGTAGCCGACCACCGTGGGCAACCCTGTTGTCCCCGACGATGAATGGATCCGCACCACTTCGTTCAGGCCGCCGGTAAAAAGTCCGTAGGGATAGTTATCCCGCAGATCGTCTTTTATGGTAAAGGGCAGCCCGGCGAGATCCTCCAGCGACCGGATATCGCCCGGCTCCGCGCCTGTTTCCCGGAACCGCTGCTGATAATGAGGCACCAGCTGATAGACCGCCTCCAGCGTCTGCTTTAGCCGTAAAAACTGCAGCCGCGCCAGCTTCTCCCGCGGCATCGCCTCGCAATTTGGATTCCACATCTTTTTCCCTCCGCCGTCTTCATGATAAAAAAAATATATAAACTATACAATTCCATGAAAGTGGAGCTTCTCCTGCCGCCAATCTTCGTATTGCACCCGGGGAAGCTGTACCGGCGCCTTCTGGAGAGGCCGCAGGGTATTAAAAAAGAGGCGCGGGGAAAAACAATAAAGTATCGCCGTAGCAAAAACCGTGATGAGGAGAGAGCTTTTGACCGGAGAGACAGATGTAACGACCGGTTTTCCCGGAATGATCGAGGTTACAAAGGTGATCCATGAGGCTCTCCATCCGGCGCCGGGCCGCCTCGAGAAAATGGTCCACCTGCTGCTGGAAAGCAGCGGCAAGATGCTGCGGCCGCGGCTGCTTCTCGCCTGCGCCGCCCTGGCGGGAGGCGGCCGGAAGCACAATGGTCAGGCCCTTTTTGAGGCTGCCGCCGCCGTGGAGATGATCCATACCGCTTCCCTGATCCACGATGACATTATCGACGAAGCCGCCCGGAGGCGCGGCCGGGAAACCCTGCACCTGCGCTGGGGTCCCGGCCGGGCCACCCTGGCCGGAGACCTGCTGCTGGCCCGCGCCTTTGCCCTCTTGAGCCGCCCCGGCAGTGACATGAATATGCTTATCCTGCTGGCGCGTGCAGTATCCCTGCTCTGCCGGGGCGAGATCTGCCAGATGAATCAGCGGCACTGCTGGGAGCTCACCGAACGTCAATACTATCAGATCAATTACTTCAAGACCGCCCAGTTAATCGCCGCCTGCTGTGAAGCCGGCGGCTGGGTTGCCGGGGCCGCTCCTGCCTGCCGCCGCGCGATGCGCCAATTCGGCCTCAAGCTGGGGCAGGCCTTCCAGATTGTCGATGATATCCTCGATTATGCCGGTTACCCGGAGCAACTGGGAAAACCCGCGGGGAACGACCTGGAGCAGGGGAGGGCCACCCTGCCGTTGATCCATCTTTTTGCAACCCAAAAACATTATTTGAAACTGCTCCAGATGCTGCCCCGGAATTCAACGCCGCCCCGGGAGCTGCAGGAGACGCTTCGCGAAGCGGTGAAACAGAACGGCTCCCTCAACTATGCCCTTGCCGCCGCCCGGCAAAGGCAGGCGGAAGCCGTAAACGCGCTGCAGCAGTTTCCACCTTCCCCGGAGCGGCATCTGCTTACAGAGATCGCCGCGGCGTTAACCCGCCGGCTCTCCGGCAGCTCTGACTGCGTTCTGACTGCCGGCCGGTTGATTCAGAGGTAAAATTATCTTAGAATGAAAGCGAGAAGAAAACGCTCTTCTGATTAATAATCGAGAGGTGAAAAGATGTCTGAGATTACAGCCATCAGTGAGGCAGAGTTTGAAGATCAGGTAATGCAGGAACAGCTGCCGGTTCTGGTCGATTTCTGGGCGCCCTGGTGCGGCCCCTGCCGGATGCTCGCACCCGTGCTGGACGAACTGGCCGCCGATTACCGTGGACGGCTGAAAATACTTAAGGTAAACGTGGATGAGAACCCGGGATTGGCGGAGCGTTTCGAGATCATGGGTATTCCGGCAATGCTTCTCTTTAAAGAAGGCGCGCTGGTGGAGAGCTTTACCGGGGCCATGTCCAGGGCGGCCCTCGCTGACAAAATCGATCCTCATCTATAGGCAGCATGACACTTCTCCGGATCCACAGCCCCATGTGGGGCTGTTTTATTTGGGACCGCAGGAGGCTTTCCATTATTGATAATT
>CAZPET010000130.1:0-5450 GCA_964585625.1 uncultured Syntrophomonadaceae bacterium | reverse complement strand
GGACGATCAGGGTATAGGTGATGATGATGACAGAAAAGAAAACCAGTATTTTATTTGTCTGTACCGGCAATACCTGCCGCAGCCCCATGGCGGAGGCGTTACTGCTCCGTGAGTGGGAGGGTCGCCCCGGCGTTCCCGCGCTGGAGGTGGCTTCTGCAGGGCTGGCGGCGGTGGATGGAGAAAAAGCTTCTGAACATGCCCGCGCGGTAATGCGGGAGGCGGGGATTGATCTGGAGATGCACGCCTCGGCCTTGCTGGATGAGGAGCTGGTCGGCGAGGCCTCCTTGATCCTGGTGATGAGCCGGCAGCACCGCGAGCAGCTGCTGCAGCGCTTTCCCGCGGCGGCGGCCAAAACATTCCTGCTGAAGGAATTTGCCGGGATTGCCGGAAACCCGGATGTGGCCGACCCTTACGGCGGCACTATCGAAGAGTACCGCCAGATTTACGAGGAGCTCCGCGCCGGGATTAAAAAAATTGTACAGATCCTGGAAAGGAGTAAAGACAATGAAGATAGCCTTGGGCAGTGATCACGCCGGGTTTACCTTGAAGGAGCTGATCAGAGAACAGCTGGAGGCGAACGGGGTTGAGGTAACCGACTTCGGCACTTTCTGTGAGAGCAGCGTAGATTATCCGGACATCGCTTTGCCGCTGATTGAAGCGGTAGCCGCCGGCGAGTTTCCATCCGGAATTCTGATATGTGGAACCGGCATCGGCATGACCATAGCCGCCAACAAACACCCCGGCATCAGGGCCGCTCTCTGCGGCGACACCTTTTCCGCCCGCTGCGCCCGCGAACATAACGACGCCAATATTTTAACCATGGGAGCGCGGGTGATCGGGCCCGGGCCGGCGCTGGAAATCGTAGACACTTTTTTAAAAAGCCCTTTCCAGGGGGGGCGGCACAGCCGCCGGCTTGAGAAGATCGCCTTTATTGAAAGGCGAGGCAAGATCCAATAATCGCCCTGATCCGGCCAACGGAGGCTTTAGCGATGAATGGAAAGGATCACCTCAGCGAGGTCCGTCGTATTGATCCGGAGATCGCGGCGGCGATCGAGGCTGAAGAAAGACGCCAGCAGGATAATCTTGAGCTGATTGCCTCGGAAAACCTGGCCGGCGGTGCGGTTTTGCAGGCCCAGGGTTCGGTGCTGACGAACAAGTATGCCGAAGGTTACCCCGGGGCGCGTTATTACGGCGGCTGCCGCTACATGGACGAGGTGGAGCAGCTGGCCCGCACCCGGGCGCAGCAGCTTTTCAAAGCGGATCATGCCAATGTTCAGCCGCACTCCGGCTCGTCGGCCAACCTGGCGGTTTACTTTGCCTTTTTGAAACCGGGCGACCGCATATTGGGGATGAACCTGGCTCACGGCGGGCATTTGACGCACGGCAGCCCGGTGAACATAACCGGGAGCTATTTTGAGGCGCATTCCTACGGGGTTGACCGCGGCAGCGGCCTGCTTGACATGGCTGAAGTTCGCAGGAAGGCGCTCCGTGTCCGGCCGAAGCTGATCATTGCCGGAGCCACCGCCTATCCCCGCCGGATTGATTTTGCTTCTTTTGAGGATATTGCCCGGGAAACCGGGGCTGTTTTGATGGTGGATATGGCCCATATTGCCGGCCTGGTAGCCGCCGGGCTGCATCCCAATCCTGTTCCCCACGCCGCAGCGGTTACAACCACAACCCATAAAACCTTGCGCGGACCGCGAGGCGGGATGATCCTATGCCGGCGCAAATATGTTTCACGAATTGACAAAGCGGTTTTCCCCGGCCTGCAGGGCGGACCGCTGATGCATGTTATCGCGGCCAAGGCAGTTTCTTTGAAGGAGGCACAATCACCTGCATTTGCAGCTTACCAGGCCCGTGTTGTGGAAAACGCACAGATGCTGGCCGGGAACCTCATCGAAGCAGGTTTTGACCTGGTTACCGGAGGCAGCGATACCCACCTGGTTTTGGTAGACCTGCGCTCAAAGAAGATTACCGGTTTGGAAGCCGAACAGCTGCTGGAAAGTATCGGGATAACCGCCAACAAAAACTCAATACCCTTTGATCCGCTCAGCCCCCGGGTAACCAGCGGCCTGCGGCTGGGAACACCTGCGGTTACCTCGCGGGGGATGGGGCCCCGGCAGATCCGGACAATTGTGCAGCTGATCAACGAGGCCGTTGCCCATCGCTCCGATCAGGCGGTTCTCGAACGGCTGAAGCGCCGGGTGAACATGCTTTGCCGGGAGTTTCCCATCGATCAATTTAAGAAAGGCGGTTTGGCCATTGGAGAAGACGCTACATCTAATAGATCACCCTCTGGTCCGACATAAACTGACGCTCTGCCGTCAAAGAGAAACCCCCCCGCATGAATTTCGCGGCCTGGTGGAACAGATCACGGGGCTGCTTCTTTACGAAGCGATGCGCGATCTGCCCCTCTCCCAAAACGATATCATTACACCTGTAGCTGCTTCACAGGAACAGATCCTTGCCGGTCCGGTACCGGTATTTGTCGTGGTCCTGCGGGCGGGGCTCGGAATGCTCGAAGGCGCCCTGCGGCTCTTTCCCGAAGCCAGGGCCGGTCATATCGGCCTCTACCGCGATTCGGAGACGCTTGAACCGGTTCAGTATTACTGTAAACTTCCCGAAAGCATTTCCGGGCATCCCTGCTATCTGTTGGAGCCGATGCTGGCCACGGGCGGCAGCGCTGTTCTTGCGCTCAACCTGCTAAAGGAAGCCGGGTTAGGCGGCATGAAGCTGCTCAGCCTGATCGCTTCGCCGGAGGGGATTGAGACCATCAGCCGGCACCACCCGGATGTGGCTATTTACCTGGCCTCCCTCGATAAAGGATTGAATGAAAAAGGATATATCGTGCCCGGCCTGGGAGATGCGGGAGATCGACTTTACGGCACCTGTTAATCCGGTGAGAGGAGGGATTGCTGTTGTCTGAGAGACCGACATGGGATCGTTACTTTCTGGAGATTGCCCGGGTGGTAGCCTCCCGTTCCACCTGTTTGCGCCGCCGGGTCGGCGCGCTCCTGGTTTTGGAGAAGCGCATCCTGGCCACGGGATATAACGGGGCCCCCACGGGCCTGAAGCATTGCGGCGAAACCGGCTGTCTCAGAGAGAAGCTGAATGTTCCCGCGGGTGAAAGGCACGAACTCTGCCGCGGCCTTCATGCCGAGCAGAACGCAATCATCCAGGCTGCCGTAGACGGCGTCGCCATCAAGGGGGCTTCTCTCTACTGTACCCATTTTCCCTGCGTAGTCTGCGCCAAGATGCTGATCAATGCAGGGATACGCCGGGTCTGCCTGGCCGAAAATTATCCTGACGATTTATCAAATAAATTATTAAACGAGGCTGGTGTATCTATAAAGTTTGTAATATAATCTAATAACCCGTATCTATGTCTGAAGTGTGAGAAACTTTGGAGGTAGATGTATATATTTTGGTTTTTGGTCATTTTTACCGGCGGGGTTGCCGGATTCCAGAAAGGCGGTGATCAATTGACTGTAGAATTGGTACAGTCTATCAGGGAGGCCGAGGTAAAAGCCGATGAGCTCATCCGCAGGGCCAGGCAGGAGGCCCGCCAGGCAGTAAAGGATGCCGAAGCAAAAGCGGCGGCGGCAACCGGGGAGCAGCTCGCCGCGGCGGAGAAGCAGGCCGGAGAGCTGATTCGCCAGGCTGAACTGGAAGCGCAGGCCGAAGCGGAACCGCTGCGAGAAACTTCCCGGGAAGAGATTGCCGGCCTCAGAACGAGGGCTGATTCCCGCATGTCTCAAGCCGTTGCCATGATCAAGGAGAGGATCACCTCATGGCCATAGTAGAGATGAAGAAGGTTTTTTTGCTGGCTCACTCGCATGAGCGGGAAAAAATTATCGAGCTTTTACAGCGGCTTGGCATTGTGGAAATTGAAGACATCTCCACAAGTAAAACCTGGGATGAGATCGGTTCCCTGATGGATCCGGGGCAGGCCGCGGCGGACCTGGCCGATATCGAAGCCCGGCTCGGCGAGGCGCGCTACTGCCTCGATTTTCTGCAGCGCCACTATCCCGTGCGTAAGGGTCTGCTGGAGCAGTTTACCGGAGGCAAGATCTCCCTGAGTTCCGATGAATTCAGCAGCTTTATCGAACAGAAAGAGCAGATGCGCGAAATCTATTTAGCCTGCCGTGATGCCGAGGAGAAGTTGACCGCGATGCGCACCGCCGGGACCCGGATCCAGGCTGCGCTGACCGAGCTGGAACCATGGGCCGGGTTTCCGCTTCCCCTGGAGGAGATCGCGGATACAAAAAGAGTGCAGATGCAGCTGATCGCGGTTCCCGGAGAAAGCGCGGCTTCTTTTAAAGAGATGTTGGAGGATAAAGTTCCCGCCGGCTTTCTTCAGGAGATCTCCCGCGGCAAAGACCAGGTTTACGGCCTGCTGATCTGGCTTGCCGAAGAAGCGGCCGCGGTGAGCGCCCTCTTCAAAGAAACCGCGGTGAATCCGGTGGCCTTCCCGGATTTGACGGGAACGGCGGCACAAAATATAGCCGCCCTGGAGGAGAAAGCGGCGGAGCTGCAGCGCGAAGAGGAGGCGGTGATCAGCGGGATAGAGACCCTGCTCGGCGAGCGCACCCGCTTGATGGCCTGCTACGATTACCTTGACCGGGAGAGGGCTCGAAAGGAGATCGTGCAAAATTTCGCCCGGACCGAGTCGAGTTTCTTGATTGAAGGATGGGTGCCGTCACCGGCTCTTCCCGATCTAGAAAAATATCTGGAGAATGAAACCGAAACTGCTGTTCTGGTGGCGCGGGACCCCGTGCCGGAGGAGAATGTACCCATCTTGCTGCAAAACCGCGGCCCGGCTGAACCTTATGAAGTGGTCACCAGGATGTACGGCTACCCGCATAAAAATGAGCTCGACCCGACAGCGCTGCTGGCGCCGTTTTTCTTTCTCTGTTTCGGCATCTGCCTCTCGGATGCCGGTTACGGGATCATCCTGGCGCTGGCCAGTTATTTTCTTTCCCGCAAGCTTAAGCTGGCCGGAATGGGCAAACAGCTGCTCAACCTCCTCTTTTTGGGAGGCATCTCTTCGACCATCTTCGGTGTGCTTATGGGCAGCTGGTTTGGCGACCTGATCAAGATTAAACCGCTCTGGTTCAATCCGCTCGATGATCCCATGCGCATGCTGATATTCTCTTTCGGAATCGGTGTATTTCAAATTTACTGCGGCATGGCGATCAAGGCTTACCGGAGCATCAAAGAAGGCAAAATCCTCGATGCCCTTTTTGATCAGGGCGGCTGGTATCTGTTTCTTACCGGCCTGATCCTGCTTATTTTGCCGCAGACCCGGACCGTTGGCCAGTGGATGGCTATCGGGGGCGCCGCTGTTTTGATTCTCACGCAGGGCCGCAGCCAGAAAAACCCGATCATGAAATTTTTGAGCGGCCTGCTGAGCCTCTATGATGTTACCGGCTTTTTAAGTGATGTCCTCT
>CAZPET010000129.1:0-5495 GCA_964585625.1 uncultured Syntrophomonadaceae bacterium | reverse complement strand
CTTCCTCCAACGGCGCCGGGCCTGCCGCGGCCAGGCTTTGCTCCAGGTCATCCAGGCAGGCAGCGGCTTCATCCAAACGCTTCGACAGGAGAAGCGCCCGCGCCATGATCACGGTCAGGTGCGGATCTTCACGCTGCAGCGGTTCCGGCAGCCTGCGCCACCAGTTCAGCAGGGCGGCCATCTCGCCCAGGTTCAGCATGGGCAGCGCCGCCTCTTTGATCAGAGAGACCGCTTCCCGGTACCCTTCACCCTTTAAAAAATGCTCAATCGCTTCCAGGTTACGGCCCTGCCCGGCATACCAGGCCCCGGCCCTGCTGTGCAGGAGGGAAATCAGGCCGGGAGCGGTGAGCTGCAACTGCTCGCGTAAAAATGCGGCGAAGAGATGGTGGTAGCGATAACGGCGCCCCTCCCGGTCCTGGTCGAGGGCAACCATGAAAAGGCCTTTACGGTAAAGCTCTTCCAGCATCAGGCCGCTGTTATCCCCCGCGGTTACGGCATCGCACAGCGGGGCGAAGAGGTGATCCAGCACGGAGGTTTGCAGCAAAAAATCGCGGACCGCCTCCGGTTGGGCCGAAAGCACCTCTTCCGAGAGGTAGGCGGCGATATCGCGCTGCCCGTTTAAAAATGCGGCCGGATCGCCGCGCAGGGCGCCGTCCTCCGGCCAGGCCAGGGCGGCCAGCTGCAGCGCCGCCGCCCAGCCTTCGGTGCGGGACTCCAGCGCCTGTAGCTGCCGCTCTTCCAGGGGCAGGGCATGCCAGCAGCAAAACTGGGCTATTTCGGCGAAGGTGAACCTCAGTTTGGACCGGTCAATCTCCACCAGGCGGCCCTGGGCTTTTAGCCGGGCCAGGCGCAGGGGGGGAAGGGCGCGGCCGAGCAGGAACAGGCACAGATTGGCGGGGAGATAGCGCAGCAAAAAATGAAGCCCCTCCTGCAGGCGAGGGTCGGTGAGGAGATGGCAATCATCGAGGACGAGAACGGTTGGCCCGCCGCAATCCTTCGCCCTGTCGATGAAGCCGGCCGCCACCGCCGCGGCGGAGCCGGGCCCCCCCAGCAAGAGGCTCTCCGCGACAGACCGGAGAAGACCGCGGCAGAGAGGCTCCAGGGCCGCGGCCAGGTGGCTCCAGAAGCGGGGCGGGTTGTTGTCACCCTCGTCCAGGGAGAGCCAGGCCGCGGGTGGGCGGCGCCGGCTCAACCATTCCGTCACTAGGGTAGTCTTGCCGTAGCCGGCGGGGGCCTTGACCAGGGCCATGCGCGCATGAAAGCCCCGGTCCAGCTCCGCCAGCAGGCGGGGCCGGGAGACCAGTTTTTCCGGCAGGCGCGGAACCTCCAGCTTGGCGGGCAGGATCCCGCACTGCGGCACCAGCTGCAGGTGACGGCTATCGAATGAACGATCTTGGTTCATTATGCTCCCCCGGGTGATAAAACGCCTTTTTCATGAATATAAGATTACTTTTCTATTTCTTTCTATTTTACAAATATCCTTTTTATCCCGATAATCTGCTGGTCTTGACGCGATCAAAGGGGCTGTTGGCTTGACCGCAACCTGTCCGGAAGTTATAATCATGGCGAAGGGGAGTAACTGGCAGGTTTAACCTGTCGGATGGATCAACAATCCCGGTAGCGATACCTGGTCCATCTCTTGCAAGTCAGCAAGCAGCCAGACCTTTAACATGACCAATGTTAAAGGTTTTTTCTTGTTAGAGAAGGTTAAAATTTGATTGGAAGGGGACAGCCTCATGGAAACCGGATGGCACACTCTTAGCGCCGAAAACACCGCCGACGTCCTGGAATCTGATTGCAACCGGGGTTTAACTCATGTTCAGGTAGAGCAACGAAGGAAGCAATACGGCTTCAACGAACTGGAAGAGCAAAAAGGGATCACCATCTGGGGGATGTTTCTCAGCCAGTTCAAGGAGTTCCTGGTTTTACTGCTGATTGCCGCGGCAGCGGTCTCGCTGGCTATCCGTGAAACAACCGACGCCGTGGTAATACTGGCCGTAGTTCTGCTTAATGCCGTCCTGGGGGTAATCCAGGAATATAAGGCCGAGAAGTCGCTCGCCGCGCTGAAAACCTTGAGCGCTCCTACGGCGAAGGTGGTCCGGGAAAGCGCTGTTTTTGAAATACCAGCCCGTGAGCTGGTGCCCGGCGACCTGATTTTGCTGGAGGCCGGGGACTACATTCCGGCTGACGCCCGTCTTGTAGAGGCAGCCAACCTCGGCGTCGACGAGTCGGCCTTAACCGGTGAATCTGTCCCCGTGGAAAAGAACACCGCCCTTATCTCAACGGAGACACTGCCGCTGGCCGAGCAGCAAAACATGGTCCATATGGGGACGGTGGCTACAGGAGGGCGGGGCCGGGCCCTGGTCACCGCTACGGGGATGGATACCGAGATCGGCCATATCGCCGGGATGATCCAGGCGGCTCCGCTGGAGAAAACCCCCTTACAGAAAAAACTGGATCGCTTCGGCCGCCGCCTGGGGCTGCTCGCCATTTTTCTCTGTGCCCTGATCTTTTTCCTCGGCGTACTGCGGGGAATCGAAGTCTTGCCCATGTTTCTAACCTCTGTCAGCCTGGCCGTAGCCAGCATCCCCGAGGGGCTGCCGGCGATCATCACCATCGTTTTGGCCCTGGGAGTGCAGCGTATGGGCCGGCAGCAGGCCATTATTCGCAAGCTGCCGGCGGTGGAGACGCTGGGGGCGGCCACGGTGATCTGCTCGGATAAAACAGGGACGCTGACCCAGAATGAGATGACTGTCCGGCAAGCCGTTTGCGGCGGCGGGACCGTCAAAATTACCGGGGAGGGTTATAAAGGCAAGGGAGACTTTTTACGCGAAGGGCGGGCAATTGATCCGCGCCGGGACCGCCACCTGCGCCTGCTTCTGACCATCGGCCTGCTGAACAATGACGCCCGTCTCGTTGAAGAGGAGGGACACATCAGGGTAATCGGCGACCCTACCGAGGGAGCGCTTATCACCGCCGCCGCAAAAGCCAGCCTGCACCGGGAGAAGCTGGCGGTCGCGCTGCCGCGGATCCATGAGTATCCCTTTGATTCAGCGCGCAAGCTGATGAGCACGGTGCACCGCTGCGAGTTCGATCTGCCGTGGGACGGGTTAAAAGGCAAACAAACCTGGCTTCTGACAAAGGGTGCCCCCGATCTGATCCTGGAGCGCTGCCGCTATTTGCTGACTCCTTCGGGCCTGGAGGAGCTGACCGCCTCCCGGAAAGAAGAGCTGCTTTCTCACAACCGGGAGATGGCCAGGGCGGCTTTACGCGTCCTCGGATTCGCCTTCCGCCCTCTATCTGAAAACGACGTCCTGCCGGTAGAAGAAGCGGAAAGGGAGCTAATCTTTGCCGGGTTCATGGGGATGATCGATCCGCCGCGCCCCGAGGCCAGAGAGGCCATTAAAATCTGCCATGAAGCGGGTATCAATGTGAAGATGATCACCGGCGACCATGCGGAGACGGCGCTGGCCATTGCCGCGGAGCTGGGGTTGGCTTCAAAGAAAGAGGAGATCATCAGCGGCCTGGAGATCGAGCGGCTCAGCGACGAGGAGCTCGCCGCCAGGGTAAACGGACTGCAGGTCTTTGCCCGGGTGGCGCCGGAACACAAGGTGCGCATCGTAAGGGCGCTGAAGGCAAACGGGGAGATCGCTGCCATGACCGGCGATGGGGTCAACGACGCACCGGCTTTAAAACAGGCCGATATCGGCACGGCCATGGGCCAGACCGGTACCGCCGTGGCCAAAGAGGCGGCGGAGATGGTTCTCGCCGACGATAACTTCGCCACTATTGTGCGCGCCGTCGAAGAGGGGCGGGTGATCTATGAAAATATCAAAAAAGCGGTTTTCTTCCTACTTTCCTGCAACGCCGGTGAGATCATCACCATCTTTGCTGCGATCCTTTTGGGCTGGCCGCTGCCCCTGATGCCGATCCAGATCCTCTGGATCAACTTGATTACGGACAGCCTGCCGGCGCTGGCTTTGGGTGTCGACCCGCGGGAAAGCGATATGATGCGCCGCCCGCCGCGCGATCCCAAGAGCGGCCTCTTCGACCCTCAATCGGTCCGGACGCTGCTTGCTTTCGGCCTGCTGATCGGCTTGATCACCTTGACAGCATTCTCGATCGGAGCAGGTGAATCGGTGGAAAAAGGGCGGACCATGGCCTTCGCCACTCTCGCCTTATGCCAGCTGGTCCACGTTTTCAATTTCCGCTCGCTGCACCGCTCCGTTGTCGGCCGGAGATTTTTCGGAAACCGGCCGCTGCTGGGAGCAGTGTTTGTCTCCGCAGCCCTGCAGCTGGCGGTTCTATTGATTCCGGCTGCTGCCGCCATCTTTCACGTGGTTCCGCTGGATACGGAGGGGTGGTTTTACGTGGCTGTCCTTGCAGTGACCCCCCTTTTCCTGGGTGAGATCTGGAAATCGGTACATGCCTGGCTCATCGCGAGGTGCAGGAAGGGGGCTGAAGAGTAACAGCCACCCGTCAAAAAATGAAGCTGATCAAGTTAACATGGGTATTTTATACCATATGTTAAGTAAACCGGGGGGCGCTGCACGCCGTCCCCGGATTGAACAGGAAAGATCTGCCCTATAGCTTGATCGTTTTTATGGGCTCACCGGTCAACTTGCAGAAAGTCGCTTCGCCTTCTTCGAGATAGAAGAGCTCAAAAATGGTGTCGTCCACGGAATACATCCTTCTCAAAGGCGGCGCCAGCTCCAGAGCCTTTGCTTTTACGGCAGGAGTGGTCTTGAATACCGCCTTCCCCCGTAGTCTTATCCATGTATTGTCAGGCAACGTGGTGCATATCTCGAGATATGGATTTACCTGTAGCTGCCTGTACACATTTTTTTGATTGTTTGTGCAGAACCAGAGCTTCCCTTCATGCTCCATCACGAAACCGAAAGGACGGACCTTCGGTTTGTCTCCGTCGACAGTGGCCAGGTAAAAGGGGGCGTTGTCCTTCAAAAACTTGAGCGCTTCTTCCATGGGTTGATCTTCCTCCTTTATAATTTTCTATATCAGGATATTTCCCCATTCTTCAAGAAAAATAATCTCCTCGAGCTCTTTACGCGGACGGGGAGACGGCCGGTGGGCGGGCACCCCGAGCGGCGTCAGGGCAACGACGCGGTAGGGCTCGGGAATATTGCAGGCCGGGCGGGCTTTAGCCTCGTCAAACCAGGCCACCCAGCAGGTACCGAGACCCTCGGCATGGGCGGCCAGCATGAGCTGCTGCATCGCCAGGCCGGCATCGAGCAGGTAGTAATCCTTT
This sequence comes from uncultured Syntrophomonadaceae bacterium, assembly GCA_964585625.1. Lineage (GTDB taxonomy): Bacteria > Bacillota > Dethiobacteria > DTU022 > DTU022 > JAAZIN01. The sequence continues at coordinate 229 of CAZPET010000129.1, read as the reverse complement.
CCGTCCTGCAAGCCCGAAGTCCGCGGGTCTGCGCAGAGGACGAGCACAACCGGGGCCGTGGCAATTGCTTTTTTGCAAGGATTTCCGTCCGGCAGCGAACCGGCCAGCTCCTGTTTGCGTACGGGATCGCGAACAATGATAAAACGCCAGCATTGATTGTTTTTCCACGAAGGAGCAATGCCGGCGGCGCACAGCAGCTTCTGCAGCGTCTCATCGGATACCGGATCTG
>CAZPET010000128.1:0-5503 GCA_964585625.1 uncultured Syntrophomonadaceae bacterium | reverse complement strand
TGCCTCGATTCAACCAAGTATGACGCCATCGAGGCGGGGCTGAAGATCTGCAAACGCCCGGCGATGATCAACTCCGTTCCAGCGGAGGCGGCAAAGATGGAGCGGGTCTTCACCATGGCCGCCGAATACGGCGCCGAGGTGATCTGCCTTGCGATGAGCGAAGAGGGCATCCCCAAGGATGCCGAAAGCCGGGTAGCCCTGGCCATGGAGCTGGTGGCCACTGCCGATGCTTTCGGGGTACCCACCGATAATCTGTACATCGATCCCCTTGTCCTTCCCTGCAACGTGGCCCAGGATCACGGCCCGGAAGTCCTGGAGACCTTGCGCCAGGTCAAGCTGATCTCCGATCCTCCGCCGAAGACGGTGGTGGGCCTGAGCAACGCTTCCCAGGGGACCAGGGATCGGGAACTGGTTAATCGTGTCTTTGCGGTCATGGCCATGGCCAACGGGCTGGATGCCGCCATTGCAGATGCCTGCGATGACGAACTGATGGCCGCGGTAGCCACCGCCCGGATCCTTCTGAATATCGATATCTACTGCGATTCTTACATCGACGTATTCAAGAAGGGCTGATGCGCGAATCTGGCTGAAAAGGGGGGCCGCCTCCGGCGGCTCCCCTGCAGCCTGCAATAAGAAGCAGCACCATACAACTACACGAAACTGCATAAGCAGCAAACGAAGGGAAGGTGAGTCAAACCATGATTATTGCGGAAAGGAAACCCCTGGAGGAGATCTTCGAGATGCTGGCGCCTTACCGGCGGATTGCCGTTCTGGGCTGCGGCACCTGCGTCACCGTGTGCATGTCCGGGGGGCAGAAAGAGGCGGAGGAGTTGGCGGCGGCCATCTCCATTCACCGCAAGAAGGAGAAAGAGGACGTCACTGTCGAGGCCTTCACTATAGAGCGGCAGTGCGAATTTGAATTCATCGACCAGGTGGCGGAGAGGTTAAAGGGCTTTGACGCGATTCTTTCGCTGGCCTGCGGCGTGGGGGTGCAAACCCTGGTGGAGCATCTTCCGGAGCTGATCGTACTGCCCGGGCTGAACACCAAGTCGATGGGCTATCCCACGGAGCAGGGGGTCTGGGTCGAGCGCTGCCTCGGCTGCGGCGACTGTGTCCTGCATTTAACCCAGGGGATCTGCCCCATCACCCGCTGTGCCAAGAGCCTGCTGAACGGCCCTTGCGGCGGCTCTGCCGAAGGCAAGTGCGAGATCAGCAAAGATACCGACTGCGCCTGGCATCTGATCCACGACCGGCTGGCCGGGCTCGGCCGGCTGGATGTGCTAAACGAGATTCAGCCGCCAAAAGACTGGTCTTCCTCTCACCACGGAGGCCCAAGGACCATAGTAAGGGAGGATGTCAGACTTGATAGCGGGAAGTAACCTTGAAAAAGTAATCAGCAGCGGACAATTTGCAGTTACGGGAGAGCTGGGACCTCCGAAAAGCGCGGATCTCGGCCTGCTCAAGGAGCACGGAGAGGCGATGCGCAACTACGTGGATGCCTTCAATATTACCGACAACCAGACCGCAATTGTGCGCACCTCCAGCATCGGCGTAGCCGGGGTCCTGCTCCAGATGGGGTTGGAACCGGTGGTGCAGATGACCGTACGCGACCGCAACCGCATCGCCCTGCAGGGCGATCTCCTCGGAGCGGTGGCCCTGGGAGTGAAAAACGTCCTCTGTCTCTCCGGCGACCACCAGAAATTTGGCAATGAAGCGGGCGCCAAAGGGGTTTACGATATCGACTCGATGCAGTTGCTAAAAGCATTCAAAGATATCCGGGACGAGGGCAAATTTATCGGCGGAGATGAGCTGGAAGCGCCGCTTTCGGTCTACCTTGGCGCGGTGGCCAACCCCTTTGCCGATCCCTTTGAATACCGCGTCGACCGGCTGGAGAAGAAGATCGCCGCCGGCGCCAGTTTTATTCAGACCCAGTGTATCTTTGACCTCGATCGCTTCAAGCGCTGGATGGAGCTGGTTCGCGAGCGCGGCCTGCACAAAAAGGTGGCCATTCTCGGTGGCGTCACCCCGATCAAATCTCTCGGAGCGGCCAGGTATATGAAAAACTTCGTTTCTGGAATTACCGTTCCCGATGAACTGATCGAGCGGCTCAAGGGTGCCGAGAAGAAGAAAGAGGAAGGGCTTAAAATCGCTATCGAGACAATTCAGCAGCTCAAAGAGATCGAAGGGGTGGCCGGGGTGCATATCATGGCCATCGCCTGGGAAGAAGTCGTCCCCGAGATTGTAGAACGGGCCGGTCTCTATCCCCGCCCGAAGCTATAGAAAAAAGGGACCAGCAAGGTTGTAGTCTATAAACAGTAAGGTTGCAGTAAAAATTGAAGATATTGGTCTACTGAACGCAGATCAATTATGTTAATAAATAACAGGCGTCCCCTGCCTGTTATTTTTTTACAATCGAAAGGAGGTCATCATGCAGCGAGAAGATGTCGTAATTGTCGGCGCCCGGCGCACGGCTATCGGTGATTTCGGAGGTTGTTTCAGGGATCTGCCTTCGCTGGAGCTGGCCCGGGTGGTGGTGGAAGAGGTTGTACGTGAAACCGGTCTGGATAAACGGCAGATCGACGAGGTTATCTTCGGCAATTGCAATCAGCGCACCGATGAGCCGAATATCGCCCGCTGCATCGCCCTGACAGCAGGAATGCCGGTGGAAACAACCGGCTTCACCATCCAGCGGCAGTGCAGCTCCGGAATGCAGGCTATTGCTTCGGCTTACCAGGAGATCATCCTCGGTGATACGGAAATCGTCGTCGCCGGGGGCGTGGAGTCAATGAGCACGGCTCCCTATCTCCTGAAGGGGGCCCGCTGGGGACAGCGGCTCCAGCACGGCGAGATGACCGATGCGCTCTGGGAGATGTTGATGGATCCGGTGCATAAAATCATGATGGGAGAGACGGCGGAGCGCCTGGCCGACAAGTACGGGATAAGCCGGGAGGAGCAGGACGAGATCGCTTACCGCAGTCATCTCAACGCCGCGGCGGCACGCGAGGAGGGCCGTTTTCGCGATGAAATAGTCCCGGTAACGGTTAAAGGGCGCCGCGGCGAGACGGTTGTCGATGCCGATGAGCACCCGCGCAAGGATATTTCCCGGGAGGATCTGGCCCGGCTGCGGCCGGTTTTCCGCCCTCAGGGGACGGTCACCGCCGGCAATTCTTCGGGGTTAAATGACGGCGCAGCTGCGGTGGTGGTCATGCCGGCGCGGCGCGCCGCAGAGCTCGGCCTGAAGCCGATGGGCCGGATTGTCTCTTATGCCTGGGCCGGCGTGGAACCGGACCTGATGGGTTACGGCCCGGTTCCGGCGATCCGCAAGGCGCTGCAGAGGGCAGGTTTGACCCTGGATCAGATCGAGCTGATTGAGCTCAACGAGGCTTTTGCCGCACAGTATCTGGCCTGTGAAAAGCAGCTGGACCTGAACCGGGAGATTGTCAACGTGAACGGAAGCGGGATTGGCCTCGGCCACCCGGTAGGGAGTACCGGTACGCGTATCGTGGTGACCCTGCTGCATGAGATGGCCCGCCGCAATTTAAAACTGGGCCTGGCTTCGCTTTGTGTCGGCGGGGGGATGGGGATGGCCCTGATCCTGGAGAGATCTTGATTTATTCTTCAACTATTAAAGGAGGTCGGATAAATGAGTGATCTGGTAACGGTAACCAGGGAAGAAAAGTTGGTGATTGTGACAATCAATCACCCGCCGGTAAACGCTTTGAACCGGCAGGTCATGGATGAGCTCGAAAAGAGCTTCGATCAGCTGTCCGGAGATGAGAGCATCGGGGCGGTAATCGTTACCGGCGCCGGCGAGAAAGCTTTTGTGGCCGGCGCCGACATCAGCGAGTTTACCTCTCTGACCAGCGCAAACGGAGAGCAGCTCAGCAGCAGGGGGCAGGCCATCTTTCAGAAGATTGCCGATTTCCCGGCCCCGGTAATTGCCGCGGTGAACGGTTTTGCCCTCGGCGGGGGGCTGGAGCTGGCCCTTTGTTGTGATATCCGGGTCATGGCGGAGAATGCCCGGGTCGGCCTTCCGGAGGTTACCCTGGCTATTTTCCCGGGATACGGCGGCACCCAGCGGCTGCCCCGGACGATTGCCCCGGGAAAGGCGAAAGAGTTGATCTATACCGGGGATATCATTGACGCGGCGGAGGCCTACCGTATCGGCCTGGCCGATCACCTGGTCCCGCCCGGCGAAGCGCTGACCAGGGCCCGCGCCATTGCGGAAAAGATCTTGAAACGGGGTCCGGTGGCGGTACGCCTGGCCAAAAAGGCCGTTAACCGCGGTCTCGAGCAGACGATGACTGAAGGTTGCAAAACCGAGGCGCAGCTTTTTGCCTTGCTCTGCGACACCGAAGATCAGAAGGAGGGCGCCATGGCCTTTTTGGAAAAGCGTCCCCCGGTTTTTCAAGGGAAATAGAGAAAACCTTCCCGGGCAACTGCTTTCCAGGTGTCCGGAGGCATAAAGATAAGAGGGTAAAGTAAATCAACGGTTAGGGAGTGGACTACGTGGAGATAAAAATTATCGGTGTAGCCGGCGCTGGAACAATGGGTAACGGGATCGCCCAGGTTGCCGCCGGGGCCGGTTTTCAGGTGATCATGCGTGATCTTGAAGAACAGTTCGTTCAGCGCGGCCTGGCGGCAGTGGAAAAAAACCTGGCCCGGGCGGTGGAGAAGGGAAAAAGAAGCCAGGCCGATGCCGAAGCTGTCCGCAGCCGCATCAGGGGCACAACCCGCATCGAAGATTTTAACGAGGCCGACTTTGTCATTGAAGCGGTAATTGAAAATATGGAGCTGAAAAAAGAACTTTATGAGAAACTGGATGCTGTGTGCAAAAGTGCGGCGGTGCTGGCCTCGAATACATCAGGCTTGAGCATTACCGAGATGGCTGCGGCGACGAAGCGGCCGCAAAAAGTGGTGGGGATGCACTTTTTCAACCCGGTCCCGGTAATGAGGCTGGTGGAGGTAATCCGCGGTTTTGACACGGATGAAGAAACTTTCAATTCGACCATGGAGCTGGCGCGCAGGCTGGGCAAGGAGCCGATTGCGGTCAACGAGGCGCCGCTGTTTGCGGTAAACCGCATTCTCGTGCCGATGCTGAATGAAGCCGCCTTTGTCCTGATGGAGGGGATCGCCACCGCCGAAGATATCGACCGCGGGATGATGCTCGGGGCGAACCATCCCATCGGGCCGCTGGCCCTGGCCGATCTGGTGGGACTGGATGTGCTCCTGGCGGTGATGGAGACGATCTACCGCGAGACCGGCGATTCGAAATACCGGCCCTGCCCCCTTGTCCGCAAACTGGTCCGGGCTGGGCACTTCGGAAGAAAAACCGGCCGCGGCTTTTACACCTACAACTAATAACTGGAGGTCAGAGGTCAGAAGTCAGAGGTTGGAGGGGATTACGCCAAACAAAATTATTAGATTAAAAAATTAAAACACCTTTAAATTCGTAGGGGCGAAAATGTTTCGCCCCTACATCGCTAAATGAAGCATTTTTTTG
>CAZPET010000127.1:0-5510 GCA_964585625.1 uncultured Syntrophomonadaceae bacterium | reverse complement strand
CCTCCTTTAAATAATGTTCGGAAAGTCCCCCTTTTTTAAAGGGGGATTTAGGGGGATTTAAGAATCAACGGGATTAGCTATGACAGCAAATACCAGGGCCCCGAGAAAGTTGCCTGGCATAGCTTTAGTCTAGAAAATCAATCGACAGCTTGTCTTTTCAAGATGCGGCGGGTATGATCATGAAAGTAAGGCCAAGTATTTAGGGCAGTAATAACAGAGCTAAAAGTTGGTGAAGCAAACATGGATAAAATAGAGGCCGGATCATGGAGCCCCCGCAAATTTGTTGAAGAAGCGCTACGGCAGATCGGCCGCACCGTCGGAGCGGGCGAAAAGGTGGTCTGCGCTGTGAGCGGCGGCCTTGACTCCATGGTGGTGGCATTCCTGCTGGACCGGGCTATCGGCGGCCGCCTTGCCGCCATCTTCGTGGATCACGGGATGCTGCGCCTGGGGGAGGCGGCGGAGGTGTCCGCCCTTTGCGGTAAAAAATTGCAGGGTCGTTTTTATCGCCTCGACGCCGGGGAGCGTTTTCTTAAAGCCCTGCGCGGCGTGACCGACCCGGAGCAGAAGCGCCGGATCATCGGGGCGGAGTTTATCAACCTCTTTAAAGAGAAGGCTCTTTCCATGGGGGATATTGTTTACCTCGCCCAGGGGACCATCTGCTCCGATGTCGTTGAGAGCGGGGCCGGGCCGGGCGGGGCGGCGATCAAGGCGCACCACAATGTCGGCGGCCTGCCCGAAGAGCTGGGCTTCAAGCTGATCGAACCGCTGCGGGAGCTTTACAAGGATAAGGTGCGTTTAGTGGGGGAGGAACTGGGCCTGCCCGAGGCGATACTGCAGCGCCAGCCTTTCCCGGGACCGGGCCTGGCGGTGCGGATCATCGGCGAGGTTACCGCCGGGAAGCTGGCCATTTTGCAGCGGGCCGATGCCATTTTCCGTGAAGAGATCACCGCGGCGGGCCTGGCACGGCAGCTCTGGCAATATTTTGCCGTCCTTACCGGTATCCGCGCTGTGGGGGTGAAAGGCGGGCGGCGCCATTACGGCGAGGTGGTGGCCCTGCGCGCGGTTACCTCCACCGATGCCATGACTGCCGGCTGGGCAAAGCTGCCCGGAGAGCTTCTGGAGAAGGTTTCACAACGCATCACCGGCGAAATCCCCGCCGTATCCAGGGTGGTGTACGATATCACGTCAAAGCCCCCCGGAACCATTGAGTGGGAATAAAAAAGGAGGTCCGGGTATACGGGCCTCCTCAGCTATCTTCCTCTGCGAATTTATGCAGCTTAGTTTCCCCGTTCCTGCATCCGCTCAGCTTCGCTTAACGAGGAAATATCCAGGCCCCGCATCGCTTCACCAAGCCCTTTCGAGACCTTCAGCAGGACCGCCGGGTCGTCATAATGCGCCGTTGCCTGGACGATCGCATCCGCCCGGGCCTGCGGGTTCTCGGACTTGAAGATGCCCGATCCTACGAAGATCCCGTCTGCGCCCAGCTGCATCATCAGGGCGGCGTCGGCAGGGGTGGCGATACCGCCGGCGGCGTAATTAAGTACCGGGAGGCAGCCTTCTTCTTTGAGCTGCCTGAGCAATCCGGGTGCTGCCTTCATCTCCTTGGCCATAACGGAAAGTTCATCTTCGGGTGCATGGATTACCCGGCGCAGCCCATCCATGACCTTGCGCATATGGCGCACCGCCTCCACGACATTGCCGGTCCCCGGTTCACCCTTGGTCCGCAGCATTGCGGCTCCTTCGGCCAGGCGGCGCAGCGCCTCACCGAGGTCCCTGGCTCCGCAGACAAAGGGAACTTTGAAGGCGTGCTTGTCGATATGGTAGCGTTCATCGGCGGGAGTCAGCACTTCACTCTCATCGATGAAATCAACTCCGAGCTCCTCCAAGATTCTGGCTTCCATGAAATGGCCGATGCGCACCTTGGCCATTACCGGGATGCTTACCGCCTCCATGATGCGGAGGACCATTTCCGGATCAGCCATCCGGGCCACTCCGCCGGAAGCCCGGATATCGGCCGGGACCCTTTCCAGGGCCATAACCGCGACGGCGCCTGCTTTTTCGGCAATCTTCGCCTGTTCCACGGTAGTAACATCCATGATCACGCCGCCACGTTTGATCTGGGCCGGGCATTGTCTGTTGCAGCTTTTATTTTGCTCCTTCATGTCCCAGTCTCCTCCTACTTGAATTTATGTATTGATCTTGCTCACCGGACAAACCGGCAGGCCCCTCGCTTCGAGAAACGCCTTGATTTCACTGATTGAATAGCGACCCTGGTGCAGGATCGAGGCCGCCAGGACTGCGTCCGCTCCGCCGCCGGTGAGCGCTTCGTAAAGATGTTCCAGCCTGCCCGCCCCGCCGGAGGCGATCACCGGGATGGAAACAGTGCCGGTAACATTTTTCAGCAGGGCGAGGTCATATCCTTCCCGGGTTCCATCTGCATCCATCGAGGTAAGCAGAATTTCCCCGGCGCCCAGCAGCTCCGCTTCACGGGCCCATGCGGCGGCATCCCGGCCGGTTGGACGGCGGCCGCCCCCGCTGTAGACCTCCCAGCAGGGCCCCGATCCGGGAGGTTCCGGGTTCGACCGGCGGACGTCGATGGCCACGACAATACGGCTGCTGCCGAAGAGCTTCGCACCTTCTTCGACCAGGGCGGGGTTCTCCAGGGCGGCGCTCCCGATCGATACTTTCGCTGCGCCGCACTGCAGCATCTCATCGATCACGGCCGCGCTGTTGATCCCGCCCCCCACGGTGAGAGGGATCCCGGTGGAGGCTGAGATTATTCCAATCAATTCGAGAGTGACGGGGCGGCTTGTGGCTGTAGCGGCGATGTCAAGTAAAAAAAGCTCATCGGCCCCTTCCCGGGCGTATAGGACGGCCCGCTCTACCGGATCACCGGCATCTCTCAGATCGGAAAACTGTACGCCTTTGACGACGCGGCCTTCGCGCAGGTCAAGGCAGGGGATAATCCTGTGATGACGCATTTACCAGTTTTCGCTCCCGGCAGCGGTTATTTTAAAAATATGCTGTTTGCGATTTGATCTTACCAAAATTATTAGAGTGCTGCAAGCCCGTGCGATCTGCCGACCGTGTCAAGGCTTAGTAGGTGAAACTCCCTGTTTTTTAATGCTACCCCTTGAACCGAGGCGATTTCTTTTAACACGTGTTTGATCCATGGCCTGCCGGCATGTGGCCCTTTTAAAGCAGGTATTGTTGCTTTTAACCAGGCGCCGGGATCTTCCTGATGAAGCTTTGCGACCTTCTCCATGGGACTGCCGAGTTCCACTAACTCAGCCAAGTTGCTTTTCGTCACGTTCTTTCACTTTCTTCGGCACTCGCATGATCTTGTCACATAGTGTAAGGCTACTTATCTGCCAAAAAAGCTTGATCAAAACGTAGGTTCGCGCGAGCCGCCCCCGCCCGGGAAAGATACCCTTTTGGATTATTATACCACAGCAACCCGCCTTGCGACTGTGCTTGCTTATGCATGCAACCGGTATTCACATTGTTACCACGCGGCCCGCTGCAAGACCGCTGCCCGGCGGTCTGAGCAAGCCAAACTCACCGTTCCTACACTCATCCCCCGGTCGGCCCGGTGGCCGCCATAAGACCAAACCCTGTGTGGTGCAACCCGACCTTTTGTGTTAAACTGTAATGGTTTCTAATAGGGAAGAGGCAAAAATAATGAACACCGGAAGCAAGATAATAAACATCGCTGTAATCGCCCATGTAGACGCCGGCAAGTCCACCCTGGTGGACGCTTTTCTTTCCCAAAGTGGTATCTTCAGGGAAAACGAACAGGTAGCAGACTGTGTGATGGACTCCAACGACCTGGAAAGGGAACGGGGCATCACCATCTATTCCAAGAACTGCTCGGTCCTGCATGGCGATTACAAGATCAATATTGTGGACACGCCGGGACATGCGGATTTCTCTTCCGAGGTGGAGCGGATCATTAAGACCGTCGATACGGTGATCCTTTTGGTAGACTCGTCGGAAGGCCCGATGCCCCAGACTCGCTTTGTTCTGCAGAAATCACTGGAACAGGGCCTGGTACCGATCCTCCTGATCAATAAAATCGATAAAAAAGATGCGCGGGTCGAGGAGGTTATAAACGAGGTTTATGAACTCTTCATGGACCTGGAGGCCACCGATGAACAGCTGGACTTTAAGATTTTATACGGTATCGCCCGGCAAGGGATTGTGGTGTACGACCCGGCGGAGGTAAATAATATTAGCGTTGTGCCGGGTACTGGCAGCACAAAAGTTAAAAAAAGCGTTACCGGGTTGGGCGGTTTAAGTATCGCACCGCTGTTTGATACGATTATCGAACAGGTTGGAGGATACCCGGACTGGTCGCGGGAACCTCTTCAGTTTCAGATATCATCACTGGGATATGACGATTATATGGGACGCCTGGGGATCGGGCGCATTGAAAAAGGGGTAATCCACAACGGGCAGACAGTAGCAGTGGTGGGAGCCGATGGGAAAAGCCAACTGCATAAAGTTAGCCGAATCTTTGTTTATCAAGGGTTAAAGAGGGTGGAGGAGAAAGCGGTAACCTGCGGTGACATCTGCGTCATCTCTGGGATAGATGATCTTACCATCGGAGATACGATCTGTGATGAGAGCCATCCGGTCCAGCTACCCTCCATCAAAATAGAAGAGCCGACGATGAGTATGAACTTTATCGTCAACAGCTCCCCTTTTGCCGGCCGGGAGGGTAAGTATGTGACTACCAGGCATCTAAAGGAGCGGCTGGAGAAAGAGCTGGAAGTTAACGTTGGTTTGCTCGTCGAAGCAACCGGTTCCATCGATGCTTTCAGGGTTTCCGGCCGGGGGGAACTGCACCTGTCGATTTTGATTGAAAATATGCGCAGGGAGGGCTATGAGCTTTCCGTATCTAAACCGGAAGTGATTTTCAAAAATGACGCCCGGGGACGAAAGACCGAACCGGTGGAGGAAGTTATGATCGAGCTGCCCGATAACTACGCCGGTGGGGTCATCTCCGAGCTCAATCTCCGTAAAGGGGTCATGAAGTGTATGGACGGGAAAAACGGTCGTACCAGGTTGATCTACACGGCGCCCACCCGCGGACTGCTCGGTTTCCAAAGCCAGTTCATCAACCAGACCCGCGGTGAAGGGACCCTGGTGCGCCGTTTTTATGGCTATGAAGAATTCAAAGGCGAGATTAACGAAAGAACAAACGGCGCTATCATCGCCCAGGAGGAAGGCGTCACCACCCCCTATGCCCTCCACAATATAGGTGAACGGGCAGAAATGTTTGTAGCCCCCGGCACCCGTGTCTACGAAGGAATGATCGTGGGGCTGAACAGCCGCCACGAGGACATGGTCGTAAACCCCTGCAAAGCCAAGAAAACGAGCAATATGCGCGCTGCCGGCAGCGATGAGGCCATAAAACTCTCGCCGCACCGCGTGTTTACCCTGGAAGAGGCTTTGGAATTTATCAACGGCGATGAACTGGTGGAGATCACGCCTGCCAACATCCGGCT
>CAZPET010000126.1:0-5516 GCA_964585625.1 uncultured Syntrophomonadaceae bacterium | reverse complement strand
TGCCCGGCATAGTCCAGGATGCCACCCAGTTAATCGGTGTGAATATTATTAATTCTACGAAACAGCTGAGATTTGAACTGCAAATTAATGAAGAGGTAAAGTTAATTAGAATCAAGAGGCTTTTCTGCTCCACGAAGAACCCGGTTTCTTATGATGTGAAGTATATTCCCTACAAGCGTGGAGAGCCGATTATTGAAAAAGAGATTCGTTTCGCCAATTTTCCGGAGCTCGTTGCACAAAGAACCTCCCTGTTTACGGTTAACAAAGAGCTGAAAATTTACTGTGATAAAGCCACCCCGGAAATCGGGGAGCTATTGCAAATTGAAGAAAATATGCCGGTTGTGGTGGTAAAACAGAAGTTTTTCGATGGCGACAGCAAGCCGTTGGGATTGGGCTTTACATATATTAACCCGCTCTGGTTTTCCCTTCAAGCGTCCTCATTTAATAAAATGAATAAATAAATATCAATCAACCGGATTGATTGAGTCCCAAGTCCTCACATACTGCTGCGATAAAGATCAGTCGTCACGGATTGACAAATACCATCGAAAACGATAATATATAACTATACTTATATATACATGACATTACATGTTCTCTTTTTCGAAAGAGGAGAGACGAATGAGAGATTTGCTGACTGGAAAAAGAGGTTTCGAGAGTGACAACTGTTCAGGGGTGCATCCGCGGATTATGCGCGCCCTGCAGGAGGTAAATTACGGCCACGCCCCGGCTTATGGGGAGGATCCGGTAACTGCCGAGGCGGAGAAGCTGTTCAATCGTCTATTTGAGCGCAAGGTAGATCTTTTTTTTACCATGAACGGCACCGGGTCAAACTGCGCGGCGCTGGCCCATGTAATCAAGCCCTACCAGGCTATTGTCTGCGCGGAGAGCGCGCATATAAACAGGGCTGAAACCTGTGCCCCCGAGCGCATCGCCGGCGGGAAGCTTATCGGGCTGCCGGCAGTGCTGGGCAAGATCCGGCCTGAATCACTGCTCGACCTTGTCGGCGCATGGCAGAGCGAACATACGGCGCTGCCGTCAGTTCTCAGCCTGACGCAGGTAACCGATGACGGCGCGGTCTACAGGCCGGATGAGCTCAGGGAGCTTTGCCGCATCGCTCATGCGCACGGTATGAAGGTGCATATGGACGGCGCTCGGCTGGCAAATGCCGTGGCCGCCGGCGGCGGGGATCTGAAGGGGATGACATGGGAAGCGGGAGTGGATCTGCTCTCATTCGGCGGGACGAAAAACGGCCTGATGTTCGGAGAGGCGGTTGTTTTTTTCGACCTCACCCTTTCAAAGTATTTTAAGTATACCCGCAAGAGCTGCGGGCAGCTCTACAGCAAGATGCGCTATATCGCCGCACAGTTTATCGAGGCGCTCAAGGACGGCCTGTGGCTGGAGATGGCGGGTCATGCCAATGCCATGGCGCTCCGGCTCTACCAGGGGATGAAACACAATCCGGGATTTCGCGTACCTTGCAAGCCGGAGGCGAACGAGCTCTTTGCATATGTTGATCGGGATATCTGCGCTCCCCTTCATGCCCGCTACCCGTTTCTTGGTTTCGGACCGGAGCCGGGCATGTCTCGCTTCGTGACCTCGTTCGATACGGAGCCTGGGGACATAGATGATTTTCTGGCATACGCGGAAAAACTGAAAAGAGGCTGAACAGGCCTCTTCAGCGCTCCCTGTTTCCGCCTTTTGCATACCGCCCGTGATCGGGAGAATGAACAATGGCTGATCGCCACAACAGGATATTGACAGGTGTGATTAACTGTTGTAGTATCAACTTGTAAATACAAGTAAAGACTGTGCGAGGAGCAATATTGTCTTGCCAAAGCAATGCGGCAGTCTTTGCCCCGATACATTCAAGGGACCGCAAGGAACATGATCGATGCACCGATTACAGCGAGGGAGGAGAAAGCATGATCGACTATTCCAAACTAAAAGAGGCCATCGGGGATCTTGATGAAGATACCGTGCTTGATATTGTCAACAAGATCGCCGCAGCCGGGGATCCACAGATTGAAACGGCGGTGGCCGCCTTTCAGAAAGGACTCGAGATCGTGGGGGATCGTTTCGAATCGGGGGAATACTTCGTCGGCGACCTGATTTTTGCCGGCGATCTCATGTCCGGCGCTTTTGCGAAACTGAAGCCTCTTATGGCCGGCAACAGTGAAAGCAGATTGGGTAAAATGGTCCTCTGCACTGTCGAGGGTGATTTGCATGACATAGGTAAAAATATTGTTAAAGGGATGATGGTTGCTGCGGGTTTCGAGGTTCTCGATCTGGGCATCGACACTTCTCCCGGCGCCATTGTCAAGAGCTTGCAGGAATCGGGGGCCGGGATACTCGGACTTTCGGGTGTTCTCACCCTGGCGGTCGATTCGATGAAGCGTACCGTAGAGGCGCTCGAAGCGGCCGGCCTGCGGCGGAAGGTCAAGGTGATCATCGGTGGTGTGCCGGTAAATGCCGCCAACTGTAAATCGATCGGTGCGGATGCATGGAGCCAGAATGCCGCCCAGGGTGTGAAGATATGCCGCGAATGGGCATCTGAAAACTAGACAGGGGTGAAGAAATATGACCATGAAGGAGCTGGAAAAATACCGCATAAAGTTGTTCCGTGATGCCACATCGATGGAGAGAAAACCCGAGCGGGTGCCGCATCTGGCAAATTTCTGGACCTGGCAGATACTCGACTCCGGTTATACATTTACCGAGGCCACGCACGATTACAAGATCATGGAGCAGGTGATGCGGACATTCCATGAGCGGTACGGTTTTGACGGCTACCAGGAAACAGGGATCCGCAATCCGCAGCGCGTTACCGAGACGCTGGGCACTTCGCAGTATATCTTTGACGATCTGCGCGAGACCATTACGATCAAGGATTTTACCCTCTTTGAACCGGACGAATACGATCAGCTGATCAATGATCCCGTAAAGTTCATTTGGGAAACGGTGCTCCCCAGGAAGTTTGAGCTTTTTAACAGCGAAATGCCGGGAGAGTTGCTCCGGCAGTGCGCCCTGGAGCAGCAAGACTTTTACACCGCCTCGTTCCAGAGAAACCGGATGCTGGCCGATGAATACGGCGTGCCGCACCTGATCGCTCCGTTCAACGGCTTTATTTCACTTGGTATAGAATTTCTTTTCACCGGCCTGCGGGGGATCAAGGGGCTGGCCACAGATATGCACCGCCATCCAGAGAAGGTGCAGGAGGCATGCCGCGCCCTCGATATGATCAGCGCCGAGCCGGTTATTCAAAATTTTATGAACGACCAGCCGGGCAAGCATCCTGATTTCTGTTTCGATGCGATCCTGGCAATACTTGCACATACGATCATGAACCGGGAACAGTGGGAGATGTTCTACTGGCCCCCCCTGAAACGCATTCTCGATATGATCGTGGCCCAGGATAAGACGATCTACCTCTTTGTCGAAGGAAGCTTTGCCCGTTTTGCCGAGTACCTGCAGGATTACCCGAAGGGTCATATCTGTCTCCTGATCGAACAGGACGATATATTTGAACAGCGCCGGCTATTCCAGAATTGCTGCATCATCGGGGGCATGCCTTCCGCCTTGCTGGGTAACGGGACCAGGCAGCAATGTGTCGATTATGCGCGCAAGTTGCTGGATGAACTGGGTGACGACGGCGGTTTCATTCTCAGCCAGGATAAAATGATCTCTTACCGTAATGATTGCCGGCCGGAAAATCTCCTGGCGGTCTGCGACTTTGTGCGCGACTACCGTCTGTAATCAGGTAAAGGAGGGATCGGCGATGTCCGAATCCGCTAATCGCGAGCAGGTTGATTTCACAAAGTATCCTGAAGGTTTTGAGGCGGCGATGAAATATCTGGATTTTCTTCCCGATGACGATGCCGTGCGCAGGAGGTTTCTGATCGGCCTTATGTACACGCTGGCCAAGCGTTGATCTGTCCTCCCAGAGGTGACAGGGGGACGTTTCTCCTGACACCTGAATTGCAAGTTGACAGGGAACGGCGAAAAGTCGGTCAGCTGACATGCATGAGATGATACGCCAGCTCCTGCCATTACATGATAATACAAGGCTGAAGTCATCTTGATGGTTAAAGGGGGTGTGCTGGAAGGTTCCCAATATTCAAACGAGGCGGGTTGGAGTCCGGAAGAATCTATTTCTATCACGAACGCTCTACAAATCACAAATAAGGAGGAAACAAATTGACTACCAAACTGGCTGCTGAAAAGAAATTGCCTGAATCAAAAGTAATTATGTTTGCTATGGGTACATTTACCGCCGCAATATTTTTCAGCCTGGTAAACAGCTACTCGAACTTCTATGCAACTGACATGGCTCACGTTGATCCCGGCATTTACGGCACGGCGAATTTTATTGTTCGCCTGCTCCTGGTTGTGGCTGTGCCGATTATGGGGGTTTTGGTCCAGAACGGGCGCTCCCGCCTGGGGAAATACCGGATGTGGATATTTATCTGTATGCCCATCGTTTCGGTATGCGCGGTGCTCTGCTTTACCAAGGTCAGCGGTTCGGCTATTTTCCTGGCGCTCTTCTACAGTATTGCCAATGCTATCGCCTCCGGCTTGATCGGGATGTGCGGTAACTCGCAACTTTCGCTGATGACGGTCATGGCCCAGAATGAGCATGATTATAGACGGCTCTCCACCAGGCGCTCCCAGTTTCAGGACGTCAGCAAGATTCTATTTTCGGCCACGTTTCTGCCGCTGGTGTTTCTGATTGGCGCTGGAAATGATGTCAAGGGCTATTTCTGGGTCGCCGTGATCATCGCTATTCTTTGCTTCATCGGCTACATGTTAACCGCTCATGCCGGCAAGGATTACGATATCTACGAGGATATGAGCGTCAAGAAAGAGAAGCGGAAGTCATTATATGCGCTGAGCGGTAAAGAGATGTACGATTCGGTTGTTAAGAATAAGCCGCTCATCATTATGCTGCTTGTGGAAACGCTTAAATTTACAGCTTTTATGATTTTTATTTCGACCATGGCTTACTATTTTCAGTATATCCTTCAGGATTTTTCGAAGATTACCCCGATCATGACCATAGCCAGCATCTCCTCGCTGGTCAGCAGCCTGGCGGCGCCGTTGATTCTCAAGCGGGTGGGCCGGAAAAATGCGATGGGCCTGGCGACGCTTTGCTACGCGTTGGGCGTGCTTTTGCCGCGTACGCTGACCCCGAATGTGAACATCTTCGGCCTTGGTTTCGTCCTGGTCTATTTCGGCATGTCGCTTGCCACCTGTTCGGCGCCGATCATGTTCGCCGAGTCGGCCGATTATTTTGAACACAAGACCGGGCTGAAAGCGCACGGCTTTATCATGTCGCTGTTCGTTTTCCCCGTCCAGATCGGCATCGCCCTGAGCGGCGGTATTGTCAACTGGTTGCTTGCTGCAATGGGCTATACCGCCGGCGTTGCGCTTACAGCCGGGCAGGCCGTGAGCATGCAAAACCTGATTCTGCTCCTTCCCGGGCTCATGTTCGTGGCTGCTTTTATCCTGACGCTGTT
>CAZPET010000125.1:0-5539 GCA_964585625.1 uncultured Syntrophomonadaceae bacterium | reverse complement strand
CAGCAGCTGCTCCAGCAGGGCGGCAGTCTCCTGCACCGGCGCCAGGCCGGGCCCCACCGCCAGCACGTTGCATTCGCCGGCTTTTTCAAGAAGCAGCTCCGCCGCCTCCGGATCGATCAGTCCGGGAGAAATCTCCGGCAGAGGCACGGTAATCGCCTCAGGAAGCTGTGCCTCCAGCGCCGGACAGATCGCGGCAGGAGCGGCCAGATAGACCAGCCCGGCGCCGCCGCGCAGCGCCGCCCCGGATGCCAGAGATGCGGCACCGCTCATCCCCACCGAGCCGGCAACGATCAGCACCCGGCCGAAGCTCCCTTTGTGCGCCTCCGGCGGGCGCGGCGGCAGCAGCTCCCGGACCCGCTGCGCCGTGGTTACCGCGGCCTGCTCCCCTGCCGCGAGAAAAGAGGGGATGTTGATCTCCCCGACAATGACCTCGCCGGCCAGGGCCGCGCCGGGATGCTGCAGCAGCCCCGGCTTCGGAAAAGCAAACGTAACCGTCCAGCGCGCCTGCACGGCGGCGCCCATCACTTCCCCGCTGTCTGCCTGGACCCCCGAAGGAAGATCCACCGCCAGCACGGGGACATCGCTTGAATTGATCGCCTCGATAACCCCGGCGGGCAGACCCTCCACCGGCCGGTCCAGGCCGATACCGAAGAGGGCGTCGATCACCAGACCGGCGCCAGCCAGGTCGGCCCGGAACTGCTCCAGCGCCGCATAGTCTAGTATATGCTTGACCATAAAATCACTATGCCTTAAAAATTCATAATTGATCGCGGCGTCGCCCCGGTAACCGCCGGGGGGCACCGTCGTCCAGAGCGAGACACGCCGCCCCGCCTGCCGCAGCAGCCGCGCGGCAACCAACCCGTCCCCGCCGTTGTTTCCCGGACCCGCCGCCACCAGCACCCGCACCGGCACCGGCTGAAGGGATAAAATCACCTCTGCAACTCTCATCCCGGCGCTCTCCATCAATACCGCCCCGGGAAGACCGAGCTCCTCGATCGTTCGCCGGTCGGCCTCGCGCATCGCCGCAGCTGTCAGCACCTTCATCATGCTCACCTCGTTGTTTGTCGTCACAGGGCAAAACGGGACACCGGGGACGGTCCTGTTTGTCCCACTTTTCCCTGTTAACATTTACATGATCTTATGCTATCCACATTCTCTGCCTGTTTTTATTTTCCTCTTATCAGCCGGACCTATCCTGAACCTGGTATCTTCTGGAGCAGCAGGAGCGAGCTCACAATCTGTCGAAAACTGTATGAAGAAAAATGCAGTCAGAAAGGGTGCGCAGATGCTCAATAGATTACAGTCCTGGTGGCAAAAATACTGGTTTCAAGCGGTGCTCCTGCCGGTCGTCCTGCTGCTTACAGTGACGCTGCTGGTATCTTGCAGCAATTCCGGAGGCAACACCGTGAAACCTCCCGGCGGAGAAGATGAGAATCCCGGAAGCGGGGATCAGGAGGACCCTGAAAACCCTGGTGAGGAGATCGATTACCGGGCTCTCGGCGTGAACGAGGCGGGGCAGATCATGATCCTGATGTACCACGAAATCGGGGAGCCCGAAGATGTCTGGTGCCGCACCCCCGCTAATTTCCGCAAAGACCTGGAGACGCTCTACGAGGCCGGCTACCGACTTATCTCGATGAACGACCTGCTTGACGGCCATATCGATATCCCCGCGGGATGCTCCCCGGTGGTGATCACCTTTGACGACGGCAAGGCCGGGCAGTTCCGTTACATAGAAGAAGAGGGGCGGCAGGTTATCGACCCCGACTGCGCCGTTGCCATCCTCGAAGAATTTTATGGGACACACCCTGATTTCGGGCTCGCTGCAACCTTCTACATTTTTTACGAATCACCGTTTGGACAGTATGAATTTGTTCAGCAGAAACTCTCGTATCTTGTTAAGAAAGGTTTTGAAATCGGCAACCACTGTTACACTCACGGCAACCTGCGCCGGCTTTCCGCGGAGCAGGCCCGCCGTGAACTGGCCCTTCATGTGAAGCGAACCCAGGAGCACCTGCCGGGCTACGCCGTGCGCAGCCTGGCCCTTCCCTTCGGTGAGCACCCCGACGATATGAGCTATATTATCGAAGGGAGCTTCGAAGGAACCGCTTACCGCAACGAAGGAGTCTTGCTTGTCGGCGCCAATCCCGCAGCCTCTCCTTTTAACGTCAAATTCAACCCGGCGGCGCTGCCCCGCGTGCGGGCCAGCGAAATGGAAACCGACGGGATGGGGCTTTACGACTGGCTGGAGCGGCTGCGCGACAACCCCGGGAATCGCTATATTTCCGACGGCGACCCCGACACGGTGGTTGTCCCCGACGATCTGGCCGATCAGGTGGACAAATCCCGCCTGGCGGAAAAAACCCTGATCCGCTACTAAACACTTGTCCAGTACATTTGATGAACTCCGGTTCCGATTACCGGAGTTCACTTACTCTCTATAAGTACCCTCCCAAAAACTTTTTAGAGCCTTCGGTGGATATGCTCCGATTTAAAGGGACCACAGTACAATCGTAAATCTGCCTTTTGCGCTATGGCGAAGTAAGCCACTCTGGGATGCCGATGCCGTCAAGGTTACAGGGATTACGGTTTTAACGGTTTTCTTTACGAGTGCCGGTTTTAAGGGTTTCCGATCAGAAACTTTTACGGCTACCCGAATTTTCGGGTTTCCCCTCCGCTGGCTTTAACACCTTGCAGCTAAGCTACATTTTGTTTGTACATGCAAGGTTTGCTTTGGAATGACCAAAACAAACCTTGTCGGTCATGCAGTTTAGCTGCAGCAGCGCCCGCTATAAACAGCAGGGTTGCCATGCACCCATGCTCAGTTACTTGTTGTGCAACCTGTAATCTTCACCATTCATGTTTAGAATGGTGGAGTGGTGGACTAATCTGCCGATCAGAGCGGCCGTCATATGCTCATCATTGCCCAGGAACGTGACCCATTTGGAGAACTCAAGATTTGAGGTCACAATGGTGCTTTTGGTTTCGTACCTTGCCGCAAAAATCTGGAACAGAAGACTGGCTCCTGCCGCATCGAAGGACAAATACCCCAGTTCGTCCACGATCAGGACGTTGCAGGCATTGATCTTTCTAATGAGCTTGCTCAAGTATCTTTCATTGACAGCTTCGGTCATCTGGGCGACCAGGTCCGAGGCTTTACGGAATTTTACGGTATACCCTTTACTGATCGCCTCAATCCCCAAGGCGGTCACCAGATGGCTTTTGCCGGTCCCACAATTACCGACAGCCACGACATTTTGTTTTTTTTCGATGAACTCACAGCTAGCCAGCTCCATCACCGTCTCCTTTTTCAATTCGGGGAGGCGCTTTTCGTCGAAAACAAAAGTGTCCAGAGTCTTTAAAATAGGGAAGGCCGCGTTTTTCATTCTGTAGGTATACTTGTTTTGCTCCTTGATTGAGTTTTCCGCTGCAAGCAGGCTGTAGAGCGCTTCTTCTACGGAAGAATTCTCTTTAACATAGGCCCTGTACTCGGCAAAAGCATTGAGCTTCAGGGCTCTGGCCAAAGCAACAATTTCATTGTTCATTGATGTGGGGCCCCCTTGTGATCAACTCGTCATACTTGTCAAAATCTACTCCGTTGACTTTCACACTGTCTTCAACCGGCAGCGCTGACCTCTCTCCTTGAATCTCCAAGTAAAAGCAGACCAGATCATAAGTAGGCGTACCTGTGGCGTTGGCTTGCTTGACTGCCCACAACAGGGTATCTTGATCGATCTTTTTGCCCAAAAGCAGGATGTTTACCAGCTGGTAATTGCGATCCCGCTGCTTGCAGAGATCCATGAACTCTTTCAGCTCCGGGGGGAGCACCCCCTGTTTTAACGGGGCGGCGTTTTTAATGGCCCGGGGTTTGCGCTCCAGGATTTCTAGGTAATGCTCGGGGATGTACTGGTGATCCGACTGGTGCCTGGCCTTGTTGTGGCGATAGATCAACTTGCCTTCATGGTAGATCTCAACATGAAAAGGCGATATCTTTAAAGTTACATTGAGACCTGCGTAAACCGGCGGCACCGAGTATTTAACATTGTTCAGCCGCACCGTCAGGTCATGATGGACAAACCCCTTTTGCTCTTCGGCAGGGTCCAGGGGATAGGCCGGCAGGGGCAGCAGCGCTTTGCCCTCTTCATCCATCATCTCTTGAATGCTCCTGGGGCGGCCCTTGATCTTGTGGGTTTGGCAGTACTGGACACATTTGCGGGTGACATGTTCCTGCAGCTCTTGAAAGCTCTTTACCCTGGGCATGGGCGTAAGGGCAATCCGGCGCACGATTGCCACAAGGTTCTCGATGGCGCCCTTCTCCCACCCGGCAGCGGCGTTGCAGAATATGCCTTCAAAGGCGTAGTGCGCTTCCAGCTTTTTGAAACGCTCCTGCTTAACGGCGTCTTTACCCGAACCTCTTAGAACAGCGCTTTTCAGGTTGTCGTAAATGCAGGTTAGCGGTACTCCGCCGAAATATTCAAAGGCCATCACATGTCCGCTGAAAAAGCTCGTATTTGTTTTGTCGGGAAAGACTGCGGCAAAGATGCCGTAGCTGTAGGGTAGCACCGCGCAGAAAAGGGATACCTTCGTCTTGATATTGTTTAAGTAGCAGTAAGCGTCACCCCAGTCCACCTCCATCGCTTCGCCGGGCTCGAAAGCAAGGGGCACAAATATCTCCGGCTTCTCGCTGCGCAGCTGTCTGATGTATTTCCTGACCGTGGAATCGCCGATGCTAAAGCCTTCTTTTATGAGCATTTCCCAGATGATCTTGGCGTTTAATTTCTGCTTCGACGGCGCATCCTTGTTGGCGTTGATGATCTCGATGATCTTCTTTTCAATCGCTTGCCTGGGCGTGCTTTTCTCCAGAGCATAACTTTTACGGACGTCGGGGAGCACCTGGCCTTCACAGTATTTGCGGACGGTCTTGCGGCTTACTTTAAGCTGTCTGGCAATCTGCCTCTGGCTTAAGCCCTCAACGGCATAGAGCCGCCGAATCATTTTGTAGGTTTCGGTATCAATTGGCATTTTCTACTCCTCCTTGATTTTTCCCCGGGGAAACCAGCGCTTGAGCCAGTTTGATGAACCTGTCCATGCAGCGGCAAACCAGGGGTAAAAGCCGCTCGTACTTTTTGATTTCTGCCGCACTCATACCGGCAAGGTAGCCCTCCGCTTCGCTGATCAGCCTGAACAGCAGCCGGAGCGAGGCGTCAAAGCGGGAAACAAGGCCATCTCTTGCCGCAGCGCGCTGTTTTGATGTGGGTGGGGTTAATCTTTCTGCAGCCAGCTCCGGGTTTTTGATGATCTCTCTTTTTACGGCCTGGGGTGTGGTTTTAGCGTTGTATGCCGTGACCAGGCGTTCCACCACAGATTTGGGAACCGCCTTGGTGTAGACCTGCAGGGCAAAGCAGTGCTGCACGCCCCGCGGCAGCCGCGCAATCTCCTGGGCGCTGGCGGGACAGATCTGTTTTGCCAGCACCATCTCGGCCACGCTTTCGCTTAAGCCCTCGGCCAGGGAAAGGCGCTTGCTGACCCATGATTTGGA
>CAZPET010000124.1:0-5556 GCA_964585625.1 uncultured Syntrophomonadaceae bacterium | reverse complement strand
TCCACCCTGGAAGCTCTCTGCCGCGAACTGGATTGCCAGCCCGGCGATCTGCTGGAATATGCACCGGAGTAAGCAGATGCATCCGGTTGGCCTGAAGAGATTGTCCTGTCAATTGAGAAACGATTTTTGGAAACAGGCAAACCCAGAGATTTAAGCATCAAGCAGGGTTCTGCTCTCGGGGATTGGAAGGTGCGCGGCACAGCCAGATTTGGGCATGAAACAATGGATAGCGGTATCTTCCAGGAGAAATGGGGCCGGCTTGAAGAAATTATTAAAGGCAAGTGAGCGGAGATTGCCCGCAGCACGGCGGGCAGGTTCAAGGTAAGGTTTTAAATACCGTCTCTTGTTTTAGAAGGTGACAATTGATACAATAGTCTCGGAAAGCCTGTTAAGGACAGCGTCTTCGGGTATGGGGGTAGCTGGCGGCCTGGTGGCGCTCCTGGACTTCAAATCCAGTGGTGGGCCTGATAAGTCCACGGTGGGTTCGATTCCCATCTACTCCCGCCATGATCGGCGGTTAAAGACGAGAAGGGTTTTGGCCTCCTCGTCTTTAATGTGTTCAAAATGTTATGCTAGATGTATGGTTGAGAGAGAACGGAGGCACCCATGCTTGCAGTAAAACCGGCCCGGATCCGGGTATTTCATCATTAACCGGAAGTATACCATCCACATACAAACCGTCACCAATATGATCATGCCCCATCGCAGCAATGGGAAACGAACATTTTATCCAAAAAGAAGGTATACTTATGATAAAAAGAAAAAGCTATCATCCGGTTCAGAGTATTCTTATCCTGGCCTGGCCGGCGGTTCTCGAGATGTGCCTGCATACTTTTTACTGGATTTGCGACGCCGCCATGGTGATGCGCCTGGGAGCCCGGGAGGCCTCGGCCGTGGAGTATGCCGCCTCGGTCCTTTTCGGCGTGATCGGCGTCTGCGGCGCGCTCGGCATCGGGGTCAATTCGCTGGTGGCCCGTTTTGTCGGTGCAGAGGATAACGAGAGCGCCGGGCTGACCGCCGGGCAATCTATTTCGCTGAGCCTGGTAATTACTTTTTTCCTGGCCCTGGTAATGGGTATATTCGGGAAACCATTTTGTTTATGGGCAATCAAAGATGAGCCCACCGCCGTGCTGACGGTTGAGTATTTCTATGCCACCCTCTTCAGCGGCGGGGTGTTATGGTTATTGGTTCTGGTGATCAACGGGGTCATCCGCGGCATGGGCAATACCCGCGTGCCGATGTATATCGCCCTGGTTACGAATATCTTCAACATATTTTTTGATTATGTGCTTATATTCGGAAAGTTGGGGTTCCCGGCGCTGGGGGTGAAGGGTGCGGCGCTGGCCACGGGATCCGCCCAGGCCCTCGGGCTGGCGGTAGGATTGATTTATCTCTACCGGCGGCGGCGCGATCTGGCGATCTCCCGGAAAAGCTTTTTGCCAATCAGAAAACCGGTGTTGAAAAGTATATTTTCCATCAGCATTCCGGTGGGGCTGGAGGAGATTGTTTACAGTATCAGCCGGCTCTTCTCGATGACCTGGATAGCTGCGCTTGGTCCGATCAGCTTCGCGGCCAATACCGCCGCCGTGGCCACCGAGTCGTTTTCTTTCATGCCCGGTTACGCTTTTGCCATTGCCGCGACCACCCTGGTGGGACAGCGCCTGGGCGCGGGGAAACCCGATGAAGCGGTGAAGACCGGGACCCTGGCCACGATCATGGCCACGGCGCTGATGAGTGCCATCGCGCTTTGTTTTATCTTTTTTCCGCATTATATCATGCGTATATTCGACCCGCCCGAGGCGGAGGTCCTCAGCCTGGGGATCGCCTGTTTGCGCATCTCCGCTGTGGAGCAGCCGTTCATCGCCATTGCCTTTACCCTGGCCGGCGCGTTGAAAGGGGCCGGGGATACCAGGGGGCCGCTCCTGGCCGGGTTTATCGCCAGCTTTTTGGTGCGGCTGCCCCTGACATATCTCGTGGTCTATGTTTTAGAGCTTGGCGTGACCTATATCTGGTGGGTCACGGCGCTGCAGTACCTGGTCACCTCGCTGATCATGCTGCGCCGCTACCGCCGGACGCAGTGGCACCGGCTGGCCCATAAGCCTTCCTACGCGGTGGAAACCCTGTCCTGAGCGCAGCGAAGGATCTAAGGCGGGGAGGCTGACTGACGGCCTCCCCGGGAGAAACATTTCTTAAAGGAGCAGTGAAGTTTTTGCTGAGACGTTTTGCCAAATATTACCGGCCGCACCTGCCGCTGTTTCTGCTCGATTTCAGCTGTGCCTTCGCCATGGCCGGGCTGGACCTGGTTTTTCCGGTGGCCGTGCAGTGGAGCATCGACCGGATCCTGCCGCAGCATGACTTTACCCTGCTAACCCGGATCTGCGCCGGCCTGCTGGGGCTCTACCTGCTGCGGGCTTTGCTCGAGTATATCGTCGATTACTGGGGCCATGTCCTCGGTGTGCGGATGGAGTACGATATGCGCCAGGACCTGTTTGACCATATTCAGAAGCTCTCCTTCCGCTATTTTGACAACACCAAGACCGGCCATATCATGTCGCGCCTGGTAAACGACCTCAACGAGATCTCCGAGCTGGCCCATCACGGGCCCGAGGATCTCTTTATCGCCGCGGTGACGCTGAGCGGCGCCTTCATCATCATGATGACGATCAACTGGCAGCTGACCCTGCTGGCATTCTCGCTGGTCCCGGTGATGGTCTGGTTCGCCGTGACCAAGAACAAGCAGATGCAGGATACCTTCCGCGATGTCCGCCTGAAGGTTGCCGATATCAATGCCCGGGTTGAAGACAGCATCTCGGGGGTCCGGGTGGTCAAATCCTTTACCAACGAATGGTACGAAAAAGAGAAATTTGAGCGGGATAACCGGAACTTCCGCCGCTCCAAGCAAAAATCTTTCCGAATCATGGCCCAGTTTTTTTCCGGGGTCAACCTCTTCTCCAACCTGATCAACCTGGTCGTTCTTTTTTGCGGCGGCTATTTTGTCTACCGGGGGCAGATTACCCTGGGGACGCTGGTCGGCTTCCTGCTTTACGTGAACATGTTCCTGCAACCGGTGCGGCGGATCTCCATCCTGGTGGAGACATACCAGCGGGGGATGGCCGGTTTTCAACGTTTCGCGGAGACGCTGCAGATTGAACCTGATATCGTGGATAAAAAGGATGCCCGCCCGGCCGGCCGCCTGAGAGGCGAAATAGTTTTCGATCGCGTGACCTTCAGCTACAACCGCGACAAAAGTATCTTCCAGGATATCAGCCTGCGCATTGCTCCCGGGGAGACGGTGGCCCTGGTCGGTCCTTCCGGGGCCGGGAAGACCACGATCTGCAACCTGATTCCCCGCTTTTACGACATCCAGAAGGGGAGCATCAAGATTGACGGCACCGATATCCGCGATTTCACCCAGAGATCGCTGCGGCAGAATATCGGCATCGTGCAGCAGGATGTCTTCCTCTTTACCGGGACCATCAGGGAGAATATCGCCTACGGCAAGATCGATACCACCGGTGAAGAGATTGTGGCGGCCGCGAAGCAGGCCAACGCGCACGAATTCATCATGGAGCTGGGAAAAGGCTACGATACCTACGCCGGCGAGCGCGGGGTGATGCTCTCGGGCGGGCAGCGGCAGCGCATCGCCATCGCCCGGATCTTCCTTAAAAACCCGCCCATCCTGATTCTCGACGAGGCCACTTCGGCCCTGGACAGTGAAACCGAGGCCATGATCCAGGAGGCTCTGTTCAAGCTCTCCCGGGACCGCAGCACCCTGGTGATCGCCCACCGCCTGGCCACGGTACGCCGGGCCCACCGCATTCTCGTCCTCACCGACGACGGCATTGTCGAAGAGGGCACCCATGCGCAGCTGTTGAAAAAGGGCGGTTACTATGCCAGGTTATACCGCGCCCAATTTGACGGTTTTATCCCCGACATTGCCTGATCTACACTTCGATGAGGTAAACAGTGAAGTTATCCGGCCCTGCTTCCATCCGGGACCGGTTTTTCAGGCTGGGCCAGAACAGGCGTGATCCCGTCGGCATAGCCGATATCAAAGAGCATCCCCTCGGAAACTTCCCCCGCCATTTTTTTGGGGGCCAGGTTGACCACAAATAGCGCCTGCATCCCTTCAATCTCTTCTGGATGCTCTCTTTCGCCTTTCATCCCTGCCAGGATGGTGCGGGTAAAAGCGCCAAAATCAACGGTCAGTTTCAACAGCTTATTAGACTTGGGCACATCCTCAACCGACTTGATCGTGCCGACCCTGATATCGATCTGATCAAGCAGATCCAAAGTGATGACAGGTTTTACTTCAGCAGCCATTTTCATACCTCCTGGACTCTTTACCAGTAATTATAACATGAAGTTGTCCGCCAAAAAAACAGGATTACCGGCGGCTTGAAGGGAATATGATTTTGAGAATGATCCGGAAGGACGGGTGAAGGCATGTTAACCGGTGCAGACTGGTGGAAGAAAGCCGTATTTTACCAGATTTACCCGCGCAGCTTCAAGGACAGCAACGGCGACGGGATTGGCGACCTGGCGGGGATCATCGAGAAGCTCGACTACCTCAACGACGGCACTCCCGGTTCGCTGGGCATCGATGCGATCTGGTTCAGTCCCTTTTTCAAAAGCCCCGAATACGACTTCGGCTACGACATTGCCGATTACTGCAACATCGATCCCCGCTTCGGCAGCCTGGCAGACTTTGACCGCCTTGTCGCCGAAGCCCACCGCCGCGGCATCCGGGTGATGCTCGACCTGGTGGTGAACCACAGCTCCCACGAGCACCCCTGGTTCAGGGAATCGCAATCTTCAAGGGACAACCCGAAGCGGGACTGGTATATCTGGCGCGACGGGGTCGGGCCGCGCCGCAGGCCCCCCAACAACTGGCGCAACAATTTCTTCGGGCCGGCCTGGACCTGGGATGAGGCCACGGAGCAGTATTACCTGCATTCCTTCCTGCCGCAGCAGCCCGATCTGAACTGGTTCAATCCCGCTGTGCGCCGGGCGGTCGACGATGTGGTCCGCTTCTGGCTGGAGCGGGGCGCCGACGGTTTCCGTCTCGACGTGGCCCATATCTACTGCAAGGATGAGCAGCTTCGCTCGAACCCGCCGTTCTACCGCCGGATGAAGGTTGATCAAAGGATGCCTTATGGCGACCGTCAGCTGCTCATGAATCTTTTCAACCTCTTCGGTCTGCCAGAATTCCAGGTAAAGCAATACAACCAGCACCATCCCGAGACGCACCGGGTTCTGAAAGAGTTTCGCAAAACTCTCGACGAGTATCCGGAGAAAACCAGCATCGGCGAAATACTGAGTGAAGACCCCCGGATCGTCGCCTCCTATTACGGCTCCGCAAACGACGAACTGCATATGAATTTCTATTTCGACATGACCCACTGCCGCTGGAAGGCGGGCGCTTTCCGGCGCTGCGTGGAGAGGTGGGAGCGGCTGCTCCCGGACGAGGCCTGGCCGGCCTATACCTTCAGCAACCACGACATTGTCCGGGCGATCAGCCGCTTCGGCGGGGGGGAGCTCGGCGGCGCCAGGGCC
>CAZPET010000123.1:0-5619 GCA_964585625.1 uncultured Syntrophomonadaceae bacterium | reverse complement strand
CCTGAACGGCAATAAGAAAAGAGAACTTATTCTGCTGCTCTTATCTGCCCTGGCCGGCTTGTTCATCGCCGCCGTCCTGTTCAGCGAGACCTGTTTCACGGTAAGAGCATTTGAATTCACCGCATCGCTGGTCCCCGCTCTGCGCGGTGAGACGGTGATCGTTTTTCCGCCCCTCGGTAGGCTGCGGGCGGTGACCCATTGGGCTCCCTTTCTCTTGGAAATTACCCTGAAAAATGTGGATCTCGATCAGCTTTCAGCATCGCTCCAGGTGCTGTCTGCTGCGCCGGATATATCCTTTCTGCAGAGAGAGCTTCAGGAGAAGCTGGCCTACTTCATGATCCGCCAGGCGCTCATCTCTTTCATTTGTAGCGCGCTGGTCATTTTTCTGGTCTCGCGGCTGAGCAGCCGGCAAGAAGCGCTCCGCAGAGCCATTATCTGCGGTCTCCTGTGCGTGCTTCTGCTGGCGCTGCTGATTGGAGGCACGCTTATCTACCCCTATGACAGCAGCGCCTTTGCCAATCCCCGGTATGAAGGCGCCCTGGCGGCGGCTCCCTGGATCGTCAGCCTGGCTGAACAGGCGCGTGATACCGTAACATCGCTGAGCGAACAGCTCGAGGTTATGGCGGTAAACCTGGAAGATATCTCCAGCCGGCTGGATCAGTTCCAGCCGGCTTCCGAAACCGGTGAGATCCGGGTGCTGCATGTTTCCGATATTCATAACAATCCCGCGGCCTTTGACCTGATCGAGAAGGTCACCGCCAGTTTCCAGATTGACCTGATCATCGATACCGGTGACCTGACCGATTATGGATCGGAGCTCGAGGCGGAGCTGTCCGCCCGCCTGGCCCGGCTGCCGGTACCCTACCTGTTTGTTCCCGGCAATCATGACACCCCGCAGAGCATCGAGCTGCTGCGCCGTGAAGGAGCCGTCATTATCGGAGCGGAGCAGTTCAAGATCGGCGGGCTGCTCATCGCCGGCCTGGCCGATCCGGCGTCGGCAAACCAGCCGGCGGAGGTGGCCGCTGAGAGCAACATGCTTGAGGAGAGCCTCCGGGCAAAGCAGGTGCTGCCGGAAAACGGGAAGCTCCCCGATATTTTTGCCGTTCACAATCCGCTCATGGCAGAGCCTTTCCGGGGACAGCTGCCGCTCATTCTCAGCGGCCATACACACAGCGCGGGGATCAACTTCGACGAAGAGAGCGGGACTATTTTTACCAACGCCGGGACCACCGGGGCTGCCGGAGTCCGCGGCCTCCTGGCGCCGCATGAGAACCCTTACAGCGCCGTTGTTCTTTACTTCAGCCCTGATGTTGACCGCGGCTTTAAATTGACCGCCGCCGACCTGATCAGCATCGAGCAATTCCAGGACTCGTTTACCCTGCAGCGATTCTACAACCGCTTGGCCGAGAATTGAGCAAGCCGCCCTGCCCGGGTAAAAAAGGATTTCGCTGTAGAAACGCAAATATATACATGGCTGCCGTCAATTAAGTTGTTCCCGATGAAAGGAGGCGCTGAAGATGCGCCTGTTTATCGCGATCGATCCTTCGGCAGAGCAGAGAGAGGGCCTGCAGTCGCTGCAGCAGCGCCTGGCGGGTTCTCTCGACGGGGTCAAGTGGGCCCGTCCCGAAGGACTTCATCTTACCCTAAAATTCCTGGGTGAACAGGAGGAAGACCTTATACATGAAATTATCGCTGCGATGGAGAAGGCTGCCGCGCTAACAACCCCGTTCAATCTGCAGTTCGGCCAGGCCGGCGTTTTTCCTTCGCCGCGGCGGGCCCGGATTATCTGGACCGGTGTGTGTTCAGGAGCGGCCGGTGTAAAAACACTGGCCGCGATACTCGAAGAGACCCTGGAGGAAAAAGGTTTTCCTGCTGATAACCGCCCCTTTAAGGCCCACCTCACCCTGGGCCGGATACGACGGCCTCTGCCGGAGGAAACGGTGCAGCGCCTTCTCGGCGCAGAAAGTTCTTTTACCACGGAGACGGCCGCAGTGCGGTCAATGCGCCTCTACGAGAGCCGCCTTTCCCGCCAGGGAGCTCACTATACGATTTTGAATGAAACATTATTTATGGAAAAATAGAGGAAAATAACCAGGAAACAAGAATAACAAGAATAACAGCTAAACCCACGGAAGGGGGTTACTAGAATGGACAAAGAGAAAGCTCTGGAGGCGGCTTTGCTGCATATTGAAAAACAGTTCGGCAAGGGATCGGTCATGAAATTGGGCCAGCACGTGACCACCGGTATCGCCGTAATTCCTACCGGCTGCCTCTCCCTGGACCTGGCTTTGGGTATCGGTGGTCTGCCGCGGGGTCGGGTAGTGGAAATATTCGGTCCCGAATCATCCGGCAAGACCACTGTGGGGCTGCACGTTATTGCCGAGGCTCAAAAACGGGGCGGTTACTGCGCCTTTATCGATGCCGAACATGCTCTCGATGCCGGTTATGCCGCCAACCTGGGCGTGAACATCGATGAGCTGCTGGTTTCCCAGCCGGATACCGGAGAGCAGGCCCTCGAGATTGCCGAGGCGCTGGTGCGCAGTGGAGCCATCGATGTTCTGGTGATCGACTCTGTGGCCGCGCTGGTACCGAGGGCAGAAATCGAAGGAGAAATGGGCGACGCCCATGTAGGCCTGCAGGCCCGGCTGATGTCACAGGCGCTGCGCAAACTTTCCGGAGCGATCAGCAAATCTCATACTGTGGCCGTCTTTATCAATCAGATCCGCGAAAAGGTCGGAATTATCTTCGGCAACCCCGAGGTCACACCCGGGGGCAGGGCGCTGAAATTCTACTCCTCGGTGCGGCTCGATGTGCGGCGCGTGGAGGCGCTCAAACAGAACGATGCGATCATCGGCAACCGGACCAGGGTCAAGGTGGTCAAGAACAAGGTGGCCCCGCCCTTCAGGGTGGCCGACTTTGATATTCTCTACGGATACGGCATCTCCGCCGAGGGAGCGCTGATCGATATCGGGACCGACCTGAAAGTGTTACAGAAAAGCGGCGCCTGGTATTCTTACAACGATGAGCGCCTGGGCCAGGGACGTGAGAATGTGCGCGAATATTTGAAGGAGCACCCCGATCTGGCCGGGGAGATTGAACAAAAAATTCGCAAACTTTGCGAGCTGCCCTCGCTCGATGCCGTTAAAGATGAGGCAGCGGATAGCCGGGAGGAATGATTCCTTTTGCCGGATGAAGCCGCCCTGAAAAGCGCGCGGTCCCGCCTGCTGCGCCTGCTCAGCTACCGCGGTAGAAGCAGGCGGGAGGCGGAAGAATACCTGCAGCGAAAAGGTTTTGACAGCGCCGTGATCTCCGCTGTCCTTGCGGAGATGGAGCAGTGGCGCTATATTGATGACCGCCGCTTTACCGGTGAATTCATTGAAAGCTGTCTGCGCCGGGGTTGGGGGCCGCTGCGGGTCCGTTTTGCTTTGCGTTCCAAGGGGATTGACAAGGAGACGGTGGAGGAAGGCATAGAAAGATACTACAACCCGGAAGAAGAGAGAGCCATGGCCCGCAAGGTCCTGGCAAAGAGAATAGCTTCCGGCGCTGACCGGGAAGATAGAGGTTGGCTCCGGCGGCAAATTTCATTTTTGCAGCGGCGCGGTTTTCATGACCAGGTGATCATCAAAGTCTTGCAGGAGCACTGTTCGTTTTTCAATGATTGATCTTAATATACCGTTACAGGGGCTTCCTGCAAAAAATTGTTTTACGGAAGGCCAACAGGACCGGGGCTGCAGTGAACTGGATGCATTCCCTTGACATAATTTTTTCTTAAGGTTACAATATTCTCGAAATGATTTGCCAAAACAGACGGATTTTTATATAGCATTGTTTCTCAGTCCCGGTTTAAAAGAGAAACCTTTAGTGCTTTTAGAAGCGCTGCCATAGATTTTTAAGATGTAGGATGCATACACAGTTACAAGTGTAGGTATCTTCATGTCAGTTATTCTCTTTTAGGCTGTGTTCTGTGAACACAGCTTATTTATTTTAACTCTATCGAAATGGAGGTGGAACTTAATGGATGATTACATCTTTATTGCAATTGCAGTTTTTGCATCGATCCTCGGCGTGATCGCCGGTTATTTTATGCGTAAATTGATTGCTGAAGCGAAGATCACGTCCGCTGAAGCAGCCGCCAAAAAAATAATCGAGGAGGCTGAACAGGAAGCAAAAGCGATCAAGAGAGAAAAGTATCTGGAAGCAAAAGAGGATGCCCACAAGTTAAGAAATGAAATTGAGCGGGAAAGCCGGGAGCGCCGCAACGAGCTGCAGCGGGTGGAGCGGCGTCTCATGCAGAAAGAAGAATCCCTGGATCGCAAAACCGGCTCCATCGAACGTAAAGAAGAAGAGCTGCGGCGGAAAGAGGAGGAGAATCGCCGCGCTCAGGATAAGCTTGAGCAGCTCTACAAACGTCAAAGCGCCGAGCTGGAACGTATTTCTAACATGACTATGGATGAGGCCAGGGAAACGATTTTGCAGAGGGCCCGTGATGAGATTTCGCACGAGATGGCGATTATGGTTAGAGAAGTGGAAAACCAGGCTAAAGACGAAGCCGCCAAGAAAACGCGCGAGATCATCACCATGGCCATCCAGCGATGCGCAGCGGATCACGCTTCCGAAGCCACGGTTTCGGTGGTCTCGCTGCCCAACGATGAGATGAAGGGCCGGATCATCGGTCGTGAAGGTCGCAACATCAGGGCGCTGGAAACGCTTACCGGAATCGACCTGATCATCGACGATACTCCCGAAGCAGTGATCCTCTCCGGTTTTGATCCAATCCGGCGGGAAATCGCCAGGCTCTCGCTGGAAAAGCTGATCAGCGACGGCCGGATTCACCCGGCCCGGATTGAAGAGATCGTGGAGAAAACACGTAAAGAGGTGGAAACCCAGATCCGGGAAGAAGGAGAGCGGGCCACGTTCGAGACAGGGGTGCACGGACTCCACCCCGAGTTGGTAATCATGCTGGGAAAACTTCGTTACCGGACTTCGTACGGACAGAACGTGCTTCAGCATTCCATCGAAGTATCCCACCTGGCCGGGATGATGGCGGGAGAGCTGGGTCTCGATATTGCTTTTGCCAAAAGAGCAGGTTTGCTGCATGACATCGGTAAGGCGACGGACCATGAATCCGAGGGTTCGCACGTGGTTACCGGCGCCGATCTGGTAAAAAGGTATAAAGAGTCGCCTGAAATCATAAATGCGGTCGCCGCACACCATGGTGACGTTGATTTTCAGACTCTTGAGGCGGTCCTGATCCAGGCCGCCGACGCGATCTCCGCTTCCCGTCCGGGAGCACGCCGGGAAACCCTGGAGGCTTATATCAGGCGGCTGGAAAAACTCGAAGATATCGCCGATTCATTCGAAGGGGTGGATAAGGCCTACGCGATCCATGCCGGCCGGGAGATCCGGATCATGGTCAAACCGGACCGGATTGACGATCTGAAATCAATACAGATGGCCCGGGATATAGTGAAAAAGATCGAAAGCGAACTGGAGTATCCCGGACAGATCAAGGTAAACGTCATTCGGGAAACCAGGGCCATCGATTACGCCAAATAATCTCAGAATTAACGATAAAAAAAGTGCCCGCCGGGCACTTTTTTTATCATGAGCAGGATTTTC
>CAZPET010000122.1:3390-5629 GCA_964585625.1 uncultured Syntrophomonadaceae bacterium | reverse complement strand
AACCTGAATATATTGTAAACTATATGTTAGATTATTGAAAGGAGTTGTTTCAATGTCCGAGATTCGATTCGACGGCAAGGTTGCGGTCATCACAGGCGCCGGCGGAGGCCTAGGTAAGGCATACGCCCTTCTGCTGGGCTCTCGCGGCGCCAGGGTGATTGTAAACGACCTCGGCGGTACTTTTGACGGGGAGGGAGCTGACAGCACACCAGCGCAAAAAGTGGTTGATCAGATTAAAGCTGCGGGCGGCGAAGCCGTGGCCAACTACGAGAGCGTCTCCGAATGGGAAAGCGCCCAAAAGATCATTCAAACAGCCATCGATACTTACGGCAGGATTGATATCTTAATCAACAATGCGGGCATTCTCCGGGACAAAAGTTTGCTCAAGATGGAGATCGCCGACTACCTTAAGGTAATCGAAGTGCACCTGCACGGCACTTACTTCTGCACGAAGGCCGCCTTCCCCCATATGCGGGAACAGAATTACGGGCGAATTGTCTCCACCGCATCGGCAGCGGGCGTTTACGGCAACTTCGGGCAGACCAACTACGGCGCAGCAAAGATGGGTATCGTCGGCCTGATGAACTGCGTCTGCCAGGAGGGAGCGCGTTACGGGATCCTGGCCAATACGATCGTGCCCACTGCGGGCACCCGCCTGACCGCAACGGTGATGCCTCCCGATGTTGTCGATAAGGTCAAGCCCGAATATGTTGCCCCGATGGTTGTCTACATGTGCTCCGAGCAATTTCAGGAAAGCGGCAAGATCTTTACCGCCGGCGGGGGCTATTTCAGCCGGGCGGCGGTGGTTGAAGGACCGGGCGTCTTTTTCGACACCGGCGCTGCGATTACCCCCGATATGATCGCCGGAAAGATCGAGCAGATCCGATCGCTGGAAGGCGGCCGCGAGTACAGCTCCGCGATGGAGCAGACCGGGTATGTTCTTTCCAAAATGACCGTATAAAGAAAGTAAACCAAAGAAGGAGGGAGTAATATGCCGATCGACCCGCAAATCGTCGGCAAAGAACTGAACCCCCTGGATTATGTTTACCAAAACCGTGATGTGATCCTTTACGCTCTCGGCGTAGGAGCCGGCGCCGGGGATGATGAGTTAAAGTTTGTTTATGAAAATGACCTGCAGGTTCTGCCCACATTCGCGGTAATTCCGCCCTTTCCGGCATTGACCGGAATTATCGGCCTTGAAGGGGTTGACATAAACCTGGCCATGCTGCTGCACGGAGAGCAGTATCTGGAGCTCTACAAGCCGATTCCCGGGGAGGGCAAACTGACCTCTTACCCCAGGATTGCCGCGCTGTATGACAAGGGCAAGGGGGCCCTGATCGAGATCGAGGTTGTCACCAAAGATGGGAAAGAAGAGCCGCTCTTTTTAAATAAATTTGGCGTCTTTATTCGAGGCGAAGGAGGCTTTGGCGGTGAAAAGGGCCCCGAACCGGGCTTTACACCGCCGGAACGGGAACCGGATAAGGTCGTTTCGCTGCCGACCCTGCCCCAGCAGGCGCTGCTTTACCGCCTTTCCGGTGATTTTAATCCGCTTCATGCCGACCCCGCCTTTGCAGCGATGGGCGGCTTCCCCAAGCCGATCCTGCATGGACTCTGCACCATGGGCTTCGCCTGCAGGGCGGCGCTCCGCGAATACTGCAATAACGACCCGGCAAAGTTTAAAGCAATGAAAGTGCGCTTTTCACGGCATGTTTTTCCCGGGGAAAATATCGTCACCGAAATGTGGCAGGAAGAGCCCGATCAGGTTATCATTCGATCCAAGACCGCCGAACGGGGCGAGTATTGCCTGACCAACGCCGCCGTCTGGCTAAATCCATGAACGGGGGGGATCAGTATATGATCGGTATTATCTCTTACGCCGCTTATCTGCCCCGTTACCGGCTGAACCGGATGAACATTTTCAGCGCCATGGGGTGGTTGAATCCGGCTTTGATCATGAATGCGGCGGGTGAAAAAGCGGTAGCCAATTTTGACGAAGATGCCGTCACCATGGCCGCGGCGGCAGGTAGACGCTGCCTGCAAGGATTCAACCCCGGCGAACTCGGCGCTCTCTACCTGGCCACCACCACCGCCCCCTACAAAGAGCGGCAGTGCGCCAACATCATAGCCGGGGCGGTCTGCGCCCCTTAAGAGATCCGCAGCGCCGATTTCGGAGGAGCGCTGAAGGCCGGCAGCAGCGCGCTGCTGGCCGCCCTGGAATTCAGCGCTGCAAACGGCGGCA
>CAZPET010000122.1:0-3290 GCA_964585625.1 uncultured Syntrophomonadaceae bacterium | reverse complement strand
GCCGGCAGCAGCGCGCTGCTGGCCGCCCTGGAATTCAGCGCTGCAAACGGCGGCAGGCAGGCGCTAACCTGTGCTGCCGACTGCCGTCTCGGCAAAATGGGCTCATTGCAAGAGATGATTTTCGGTGACGGCGCCGCAGCAGTGCTCGTTGGCGGCGAGAAACCGATCGCTCTCTTCAAGGGGGCTTACTCACTGTCCTGTGATTTCGTCGATCAACTTCGCGGCGCCAACACGGTCTACAACCGGCAGTGGGAAGACCGCTGGGTGCGGGATATGGGTTACGAGCAATTTATCCCGGAGGCAGTGACCGGGCTTTGCCGCCGGTATGATCTGAAACCATCTGATTTTGCCAGGGTCATCTACCCCTGTTACTACGGAGCGGCCCGCAGAAATATTAATAGAAAGCTGGGCCTGGAGCCGGCGCAGGTTGAAGACGACCTGCTTCAGGAGAGCGGTGATACCGGTACGGCCCACCCGCTGTTGATGCTCGCCAAAGCGCTGGAGGAAGCCTCGCCCGGCGACAAGCTGCTTCTTGTCAGCTACGGCAGCGGCTGTGACGCCCTCTACTTCGAGGTGACCCCTGAAATTGACAGGTTTAACAACAGGAAGCGTTTTTCCGATACACTCGCCCACCGGGTCGAGCTGGACAACTACATCAAATACCTGACCTGGCGAAAGATGGCCCCGGTGGATCTCGGCCTGCGCGGCGAGGAGGAGCAGGTTACGCGTTGGTCGATGGCCTGGCGCAGCCGCAAGGCCATCTTGGGGTTGCAGGGCAGCCGCTGCATCAAATGCGGCACACAGCAGTATCCGCCGCAGCGAATTTGCGTTAACCCCGACTGCGGAACAATTGACGAAATGGAACCGCTCAACCTCTCGGATGGGGGCGGAAAGATCGTCAGTTACACCTCGGATATGCTCGCCGCTTCGATCAACCCCCCCGCGATCTACGGCAACGTTGATTTCCACGGGGGAGGGCGGGCCATGTTCGAATTTGCCGATTGCACCCTTGAAGACCTGCATGTCGGCAAACCTGTTGAATTCACCTTCCGGATCAAATACTATGACCCGAAACGAGATACAACTTTCTACTTCTGGAAAGCTGTTCCGGTGACAAAGGAGGTGTCTTAGGTGGCTGCAGGGATCCGTAATAAAGTGGCCATTTTGGGAATGGGCTGCACCGTTTTCGGCGAGCATTGGGAGCTCGATTCAAGCGACCTCCTTCTTGAGGCTTTTCGCGAATGTCTTGCCGACGCCGGAATTGAGAAGAAGGAGATCCAGGCCGCCTGGATCGGCAACCATATTGACGAGGTCAATATCGGCAAGGGTGGTTGTTACCTGGCCAGTACGCTGCACCTGCCCTTCATCCCGGTCACCCGGGTAGAAAACTTCTGCGCCTCGGGAACCGAGGCCTTCCGCGGAGCCTGCTATGCCGTGGCTTCCGGAGCTTATGATATTGCCCTCGCGGCCGGCGTGGAGAAATTGAAGGATGTCGGTTACGGAGGGCTTCCTGATTCCCCGATTTTCGGACAATTAATGCGCCTGATCGCCCCCAACGCCACCGCACCCGGACTTTTCGCCCAGCTGGCCACAGCCTACGCCGCGAAATACGGGGTGCCCATGGATAAGATCAAGGAAGCGATTACCCATATCTCCTGGAAAAGCCACCAGAATGGCGCAATAAACCCCCGCGCTCACCTGAGGCGCGCTGTCAGCGAGGAGCAGATCTCCTCTTCGCCTTTTGTTGCTTATCCTCTGGGGCTCTTTGACTGCTGCGGGGTCAGCGACGGGGCGGCGATGGCCATCGTGACCACGCCTGAAATTGCGCGCACGCTGAAACCGGACCGGGAGCCGGTCCTGGTAAAAGCGCTGCAGATTGCCGTCAGCTCCGGCGAAGAGGCGCTCTACCACCGCTGGGACGGGGCCAATATCCTGACCACCCGTGTGGCGGCGCAGCGGGCTTACGATGAAGCGGGGATCAGCAAGCCGCGTGAAGAGATCGATTTGATGGAGGTGCACGACTGCTTCTCCATCACCGAGATGGTGACCATGGAAGACCTGGCCATATCACCTCCCGGCAAGGCGCCCGATGACATTTTGAACGGCTTCTACGATCTGGACGGAGAGCTGCCCTGCCAGAGCGACGGCGGGCTGAAATGCTTCGGCCATCCCATCGGCGCCTCGGGGCTGCGCATGATCTACGAAATCTACAACCAGCTCCTGCAGCGCTGGCCCGCGGAGCGCCGGGTTAAAAACGCCCGGTTGGGGCTGACCCACAATCTCGGCGGGGTGCCGCACCAGAATGTCTGCAGCGTGGCCATTCTGGGGCTGTAATAATAAACAACAACCCAGAGAAAATATGGGGAGGCGAAAGGTTCAAACGCCTCCCCATATATGTTTCTGTTGAACCACCCAAGGCCTCACCATTTTCATGACGAAGTTCTCATTGACATTTGCTCTATCTTTTTAAGATTCCCAGATTTAAGTCTTAGTTGACTTTTATTTCTAGATAATTTTTTACTTCTCCAATTGCAACTGGTACAAAACGACCTTCCAAAATAAGAATCAAATTCCACTAGTCTATTACATTTTGGACAAAACACCTTTTCGCACCTCTCTTTTTTATGCTTCAAATGTAAACGCTCTAAAAAAAGCTCTAAAAGTAACGCCTTCAAAAGGTATCGCCTTTACCCCACTATCTTCGAAGATTTTTTTGGCTTCAATGACGGGATATGGCTCAAAGTAAAC
This sequence comes from uncultured Syntrophomonadaceae bacterium, assembly GCA_964585625.1. Taxonomy (GTDB): domain Bacteria; phylum Bacillota; class Dethiobacteria; order DTU022; family DTU022; genus JAAZIN01. The sequence goes on along the minus strand of CAZPET010000122.1, from coordinate 542 downwards.
GATATTTTTTATTCCGATTTGTACAATTTTATTTGCACATAGGTTGCATATGGATAAGTTGTTACATATATCGAACACCTTTGTAATTCAATTCCACTAGAACAGCCAATCAAATTTAATATAGCATTATCCTCTGCATGTAATGAACGACATAACTCCAGTAGTTTAAAGTTTTTAAACATCATGTCGGCTAATATTTCCTTATTGGGTGATCCGTTTAAATATTCTATTATTTGTTTTTTCCGTTCAAGTTTGCATTTATCTCTATAACACTCTCCGTACTCCCCAACACAATCTTGCAACGCCTTTGGAACATCATTAAAACCCGAACTTAATATATTATTGAATTCATCAACTACAATTGCACCAACTCGCCTTTTTTTACATTTTGAGCGCCTTCCCGTTGCATATGCTATAGCCATAAGTGACTCATTAATTGTGGGGTGTGATGATTTCGGGTCCTTAAAAGCCTTTACATAGTTGTTAATTTTGCCCATCATATCTCTATCAGCAGTATTTGGTGTTTTAAAATTGATGGGAGT
>CAZPET010000121.1:0-5663 GCA_964585625.1 uncultured Syntrophomonadaceae bacterium | reverse complement strand
TCTGGGTATAGATCTGGGTGGTGGAGATATCTGAATGGCCCAGCATCTCCTGGACCGATCGAAGATCGGCCCCGTTTTCAAGAAGGTGAGTGGCAAAAGAATGGCGCAGCGTATGCGGCGTGATCTCACCGCTGATTTTGGACTGCCGGGCATATTTTTTCAAGATTTTCCAGAATCCCTGCCTGGTCAAGCGGCGTCCGTGATGGTTCAAAAAGAGCGCCTTCTCCTCGTTTTGCTTCAACATTTTCTGGCGGCAGTTATGTAGATATTCCTGAACGTAATTCACGGCTACAGAGCCGATGGGGACAATCCGCTCTTTCATCCCCTTCCCCCGGCAGCGCAGATATCCGACCTCGGGGCTGAAATCGGCCACATTCAAAGATACAAGCTCAGAAACCCGGATTCCCGAAGCGTAGAGAAGTTCAAGCATGGCTTTATCCCGCAGGCCGGCTTGACTGTCGTCCCGGGGCTGGCGCAGCAACCGGTCAACTTCCTTCGTGGTCAAGACGCGCGGTAATTTCTTTTCAATCCGCGGGGCTTTCACCAGCTGGGCAGGATTATCTTCCAGCAGGTCATCCTGAACCAAAAAGTTGAAAAAAGAACGTATGGAGGCCACATTGCGGGAGATGGTTGAGGGGGCCCGCCCCTCCTCCTTCAGGGTAAGCAGATAGCCGGTGATCAGCGGGCGATCGATCTCTGCCGGAGAGGCAATCTTTTTCTTTTCTATATATTTAAAGAACTTCTGTAAATCTCGCCGGTATGATTCGAGAGTATTGCGGGCCAATCCCTTTTCTACCGACAGGTAATGGGAAAAATTCTCGAGCCATGAATGCATCAATAAGTTGCCCTCGCTTATGAAAATTCTTCAATCTATTCCACAACCATGAGGTAAAACCCTTTTTTACGCAGCTCCCCCGGGACATCTTTAACGAATTACCGGAATTAACAATTTTAAAAAAACCGGCGAAATATAGGCCTCCACCAGAACGGCTGCTGCCAGCAGCAGCCCCACCAGGAAGAACATCATGGAATAGGGTCCCAGATGTTCCCGCAGAGAGCAGGGTCGCTTCTCCAGGTAACAGCGCAGGCGGAGCCACGAAAAAGAAAAGCCGGTAACACTGCCGGCGATCAACGCCGGTATCAAGATCAAATTATGCGGCAGGACCGAACCGGCGGCGAAAAGGACGCCCCGCAGCGAGGCGCGCTGCACTAAAAAACCGACCGTGAAACCAAGTGAAAAGCCGCGCAGCCCGACCAGCCCGCCAATGATCGGAAAACCGAACAAAAATATGCCCATGAACCAGGTCAGGAACAGGTACTGAAAATTCAAGATCAGCGCCTGCCGGAAAACAGCTCCCTGATCAACAGCTCCGGGGTCGTTAAAGCTCTCGATAAAGTAACCAAAGTAGCGGTTTAGCAGGAGCTGCTGTTCCGCCCCCAGCCCCCGCAGGGACAGGGCCCCGGCCAGCACACCACCGGTGAAAAGGGCGGTGATTAAAATATATGTTCCCATATTTTCCCGAAAGTATTCCTGCAGATCACGCCGTATCTCGTCCAATTCGCCGCCTCCCGGCCTGAGATTCGATTATCTTTATGCGGCGGCAATGGCGTTTATGCAGTCAGCGCGGCGGCGAACTGCAGGGCGATGATCGTCTTGGCATCATTGATCGCGCCTTCGAGAACCGCTTGACGCGCTTCGGAAAGATTGATCCAGAGAGGCTCGAGCGCTTCGTCACCGTCGGGAGCAGGCGGCCCTTCAGATACCCCTTCGGCCAGGAAGAGGTAAATCTTTTCATCGCAGAAGCCCGGAGAGGTGTAAAACCAGGTCAGCTCTCTCCAGCTTCCCCCCCGGCAACCGGTCTCCTCAGCCAGTTCTCTCCGGGCGCAGGATAGGGGATCTTCGCCCGGTTCGAGCTTCCCCGCAGGCACCTCCAGCAGTACTCCGGCGGTGGCATGGCGGTACTGCCTCACCAGGAGCACGCGCTTTTTTTGATCCAGCACCAGGATGGCCACCGCCCCGGGATGCTCCACTATTTCCCGCAAAGCCGGCTCTTTGCCGCCGGGGGTAAGGACCCGATCCCGGCGAACATTGACGATCTTGCCCCGGTAAAGATAAGTTGACGAGAGCATCTGCTCCCAAAGTTTTTTCTCCTGCTTCTCCATCTTCCACCCTTCCTTCTCTCCGCTCCGTCATCCGCAGCGCCGCCGCTGCGGCGGCAGCAACGGCATCAAAAAAACAGGGGTCATTCCGGTAACGGCGTCCCATACTCTCCATCGGGCCGAGACCCATCTGCTCCACAATCCGCTCCACCGGCGGCGCCTGAAGCACCTGCAAACGGTGCCGCGGCAGCAGGCCCCGCCCGGCCAGCTGGCTTAAACAGAGGCGCAGCTGCGGCGAAGGCATCAGCGGGAGCACCAGCAGCGCCGGAGAAAGCGCGGCTACCGCCAGGGCGGTAAGAGTATGGTGGCTTACTCCAAGGTGCCGCCGGCGGCGTTCGGCAAAAGAGATCCGGGGGATAAATACAGGCGTCCCCCCGAGAGCGTTGACCCGGTTGACATGATCGCCCGCCTCCATTCCGCTGAAGCCGAGGCTGCTCGCAGTGCCGATGCTGCCGGGCCCCGGGCCGAGAATGATGAAATCAGCTTCCACCAGTGTGCGGCAGGCGGCCAGGGCTGAATAAACATTTACCGCTTCAAGCCCGCCGCCGAAAGCATGGCCGCAGGTTACCGTGCCGCTGAGCAGCCCTTTTTCCTGGAGCCGGGCGATGATCCGGCTGAAAGCAAGCGGCAGGGCTGTTTCGCCGGTCATGATATAGGCAATCCGGCAGGAGGGCCGGTAATATTTCAACACCGCCGCGGCGGGAGCAACCATGCTGTGCAGCTCTCCGATGAGCACGGGTGTTTTCCCGAGACCGTCAAAGCGGGCCAGCCGCGGCCGGTAACCGGCTTCATATTCCTCACAGCTGAGCACCCGCATTTGCCAGGGGGTATAGCAGAGCTTCATGATATGGCCGCGGCCGCCAAACCGGGGCAGCGGGCGGCTTAAATTATATTCAACAAAGTGGTAACCCCCGCTGCCGAGCGCCAGATAGACCGCGGTTGTATTCAGCAGAAGCTGATCGCCGGGCCGGGCCGGGCCGGTAAGAAAGTCATAGTTTATCGCCAGGTTCTCGCTGCCGTCAACAATCACCCGCAGTTCGCTAACCGGGCCGCGACTGGACTCAATGGCGCTGACCACACCAATTTGATGAAGGATCACCTGCCACGTAATACCACCTTTGTTTATCTTCGCCGTCCCACCGGAAAATCCTTGCCTGTTTCCCGGAAACGGCCCAGGTAATCGAGGCGGCTTAAAAAGGGACTGCTCTCAATCAACCGGCTGAGAGAAAAATACTCGCAGAAAAGATGGACCCCGGACCAAAACAGGAGCAGGGCCGCCTGAAGAGGCAGGGGCAGGTAGAGCACGGCCGCAACTCCCAGGGCCGCCCCGAGCAGGTTGGCCCCGCAGTCACCGAGCATCCCGGACGCCTCCAGGTCCAGGGGAGCAACGGCCAGGGCTCCCGCCATCAAAGGAAGCAGCAACTGCGCCGCGGCCGCGGGAGGCCGGGCCAGGAATATGATCGGCACGGCACCGGCAAAGAATATCTTCAGCGCCCGGCCGGGACGGCGGTCAAAAAGATTAAGCCCGTTGGCGTTTAACAGAATCAGCAGCAGCGCCGTTAGCCGCCGCCATGGCGGGAAAGGAAGGGCTCCGGCAAAGGGGATCCCCACCAGGAGGGCCGTGATTACCTTCAACAGGCCGGCGGTCAGTCTCCCCCGCCTTCCGGCGCCGAAATGTCCCTTGAAACCGCTGGCTGTGTCGTTGAGCAGATCGTCCCAGAGTCCCAAAAAGGCAAACCCGGTCAAGAGAAACAACAGGGCCATTATCGGCGCGGGATCCCCGCCGCTCCAGACCGCCGCCGCCGCTCCGGGCAGATAACCGAGCAGCAGGGCCGGCCCGAGAGCCGGGGAGACCGCTTTGCCGCGGTAATTTACTTTTGCCATCCCCCTCCGGTTGTAAAAATCGACCAAACGGCGGCCGAAAGCGGCGGTCCAGAGGGGAGCCGCGAGCAGGGCCAGGGCTTCGGTATAGCCAAACAAGATTATTGAGCCGCTCCCTTCACCAGGCGATCCCGGCGCCGCCAGAGCTCGCGTAAAAGCGCGGCACACTGGTGGCCCCGGTGCAGGAAGGCGGAGGGCTCTCTCCCCCTTTCACGATGTGACATCGAGGTGGGCACCTCCAGAACACGGCAGCCCCGCTGCAGCAGGTCCATGGTCAGGGCCACTTCGAGACCGAAACCGCGCGGCGGAAAAGAGAGCAGCTTTAGCAGTTCGCGGCGGAAAATCCTTTGCCCGGAAAGGGGCTCGCGGGCCACCCATCCGGTGGAGCGGTAGATCGACCATGCCGCCAGCTTCTTCACCAGGCCGAAACCGCCCCGGCGGTGGTTTGCGGGGAAGCGGGCCACCGTCATCGCCGCTTGACCATCAGTGAGCGGCGCGATCAGCCGTTTCAGCTCCACTGCTGAATCGCCCAGATCGGCGTCGACAAGAGCCAGGTAGGGAGCACTGGCAAAACGGGCCCCGAAGAGAACCGCTTCTCCTTTTCCGCGGTTGCGGGGCAGCCGGAAAACCTGCGCCCCGGCGGCGGCGGCTTCCGCCGCGGTCTCATCGGTGGAGCCGTCATCTACCACCAGGATCTGCTTGACCTGCGGCAGTTTCCACAGGGCGGCGATAGTGCGGCCGATATATCCGGCCTCGTTGTATGCGGGTATGAGCACATCGATATCCATTTCAGTCATTCTTTACGGCGCCGGGAAACAGCCCGGAGCTGCCGCTGTCAAAACCGTAGTGGCCGCATGCATTTTCAGCCAGCATCTTTAACAAGGCGATCTGTCCCCAGAAAGTATCGATATTGTCCACCAGGCTTGGCTCAGGGCGTATCTCCGGCAGCAGCAGGGGCGCGTTATTACCCGGCCACGGGAAAAGCGCGATCACCCTGGCCCCGCTTTCATGCAGCCCCCGCCAGAGCTCGTTAAAAAAGGTGCCGGATGAGAGCGCTTCCCGTTCAAAAAGCAGAAGGCAGCATTCAGGGGGCCATTCGAGCACGGTTGTTTCAGTCTCCGGCAGCTGCAGCCCCAACGCCCTCAGACCTGCCACGTCGAGCTCTCCCGTGCCGGCGAGCAGGGTTAACAGGTTTTCTGATTCCAGAAAGGGTTGGCCGGAACCAACCGTCTCTTCCGAAGCGCCGGGGATCAAAATTGCGGTCACCCCGGCACCGCTCTTCTCGAGCAGCGCCTTGATTTTGTCCGCTTCCGGCGCGGAATTACCGATCACCACAATCTTTTTACCGGCCAGCGCTCCGCGGAAGCTTTGCTCCACCAGCGGTTTGATTGTCTCCCAGCGCTGCAGCTCAATTTCCTGCTGCCGGTTAACTTCCCTGAGACGGCCCAGATGCCCCTCCATCAGCTCTATGATGTCGCGCTGGTTGGCCACAAGAAAGCTGTCGCCAAATGAGACCCCGATCAAAATCCCCAGGGCCAGGGCTAAAAATACTGCGCCGATCGCAATTAAGTATTCCCGGTAATCGAAGATAAAATCACCCACCTCCACCGCCGCCGGCGAGC
>CAZPET010000120.1:0-5700 GCA_964585625.1 uncultured Syntrophomonadaceae bacterium | reverse complement strand
CGGCGATAAGACCGGTTCCCGTGATGCTTATGCTTCTGGCGGAGACGCCCACAAGGGAAGTCAGAAGCCCCAATGCCTTCGCCTTCTTAACCTGCTTTCCGATCTGGATGTGGTTAACGCCAGTCCCGTCCATCTCAAAGAGAACATAGTATCGTCCGCTGTTCATAAGCGCAAATATGGCGTAGGATATACCAAATAGCAGCAGCGTGCCTGCCAGTCCGAACAGAAGAAACTTACCGAGAACCACAAGTGCTTCCATAAAGCCGTCCCGAAGCAGGACGAAAAACACCAGCAGGCTGAATCCGGCTGTCACCCCGGCCATGGCTTTGAGTATACTCATCGACATCACCGGATTTTTCCAAAGATTGACCTCATGTATCCAACGCAGTTTCCCGTCCTCACAGGAGGTAATGCCGGGCGGGAGTTGGGAGGATGATGCCGGTTGCTCTGCGGCAGGCTCGAAGCCGCTGCTTAGCATAGCTTTTCGCCGCACCCGCCGCAGAAGCGTGCGCCCGGCTCGACGGGCTTGCCGCATTGCGGACAGAACTTGATTTTCAACGGGGCCGTAAACGAGGAGGGTAATGTTTCTCCCGTGTCGCTCTCCGGCAGAAACAGCCAGTCGATGGCATCTCCGTTATCCTCGGTAAACCCGATAGCGCCGCCGGGTGAAACGAGATAAAAGCTGTCTTCATCGGTCGGGTTTTCTTCATCGTGGATTTCCGCGATGCCAGGCAGACTGCTGTGATCATACACTTCATCCGAATAGGCAAAGCGCCAGCTGCTGCAGCGGGTCATGGCAAACTGCACCGCCTCTGATAAAGTTGTAAATTGATTCATCACAAAACCTCCATTTCATTTTACATTTATTTAAACAGCAGATTGTTGCACCGCTTGCAGCGATCGTTTTTGATCGGGTTCATCATCCGGCAGATATTGCAATAAATGATGCGGTCTTTGGACTTATCATATTTTTCGTATGTGCCAAAGGTCGGATGGTAACGCACCCGGTCTCCCACGGAGAGGTAATCGAACATATCCCGTTCGCTGTCTCTTTCAACAATTTGCTTTTTGTTTCCGCTGTCGGTGTGGACTACCGTGGTGTATTCCATATAGTTGGTATAGGGATCGGATCCATCGCTGGTTTGGCGATACTTTCGCCGCTCTTTACTGTATTTATTGACCACCACGCCTTCCCAAACGGGCTTTTTGGCGCTGCGGAGCCCAAACAGATTGACGATCAGCATCACCACGGCGATTCCCACGCCGATGACGACCGCTTCCCACAATGGAAAATCCTCCATGAGGAGTCCCGCGACAGGAAACCCGATCAGTGGTACAAGCACCAGGATCAACATACATCCGATGGAGCTTTTGCGATTGGATTTGGCGGCGGCCAGTATCTCCGGGTCACCGCAGCGGTCGGAAAATCCGATCAGACTGGATGAAACCGCATCTTGCCGCGGCGGAGCGGAGACAGGAGCCTGTGGCAATTGCGCCTTACCGGCATCTACGGGAGCACCGCAGCTGATGCAGAATGCGGCGCTCTCCGGCAGTTTCGCGCCACAGGATGTGCAGATACCGGGGGCGGGCTTTTGAATGGCAGCACCGCAGCCGATACAGAACGCGGCGCCCTCGGGCAGCCTGGTCCCGCAGCTTTGACAGAAAATATCGTGATCACTCTTTGTCGTGTTTTTTCGAGTTGCAGCGGTTTTTTTCACCGCTCTTTTCTTTTTCCCAAGCCTACCTGTAACCCACAGGAACAGAAATACACAACCGGGTATGGTAAGGAAATAGTAAACCACGCCCGATGCGCCGATTTGGTCAAAGTCGGTAAGCATTGCAGGCTTATTTATATAGGGGAAGCCCGCAAGGTAGCTGATTCGCTCGGTGCGCACCTCGCCCTCTTTGAGCCTCGGCCACGCTTCATCGCTCATATACATGACATAGCCCTTATACTCCTTGCCGTCCACCGTAAAGTTATAGCCTTTGAAAATGGTTCGGGAGCGATATACCTCCGCCTTTGCGTTATCGCGGCGGTTGTCATAGGATGTTAACACACCCATGGTGGTTTCCCCCCAGATACCCAAAACCAGCGTGCTTAAACTCGAATAAACGACAAAGAGCAGACAGGCGTAAATTAAAATAAGGATGAAGGGATTTATTTTATTGCTCTTTTTCTTGGCCACGAATTTCTTCCTCCCCGTAGATTCGCTCGTCAGGGCGCTTTCTTGCACCAATCAGGTATAGAGCTGTAAAAATAAGCAGCGGCGGCATGGTCAATGCAGCATAGGCTTGAAGGGGGACGGTAAGAATGATCCCCGCCGCCAGTTGAATATAGGCCAGCATCCGGCACCAGCGGCGGCGATAGGGCCGCCCGGCATATACCAGTCCGGCGATGGCGGTTACCATGGAAAAAGCGTAGAGCAGGGCTGCCGCAAAGCAGCCGGCGCCCGCATAGGTATAGTCCAACGCCGCGCTGTTAATAAGCTCCAGGCACCACAGCAGCATGGGCAGGGCGGAAAGGAGCATCATCACAGAGGCGATGATGAGCAGGGCCGGCTTCTTTGCTTTCATGGCATAACATCCCTTCAACAATCTCTTTGCGCTTACTTAACCTTTTCAAAGGTCCTCCCTCTGGAGTCATGGTCATAGAAAAATCCATAACCCGGCGATGCCTCAAAGAGCGTAATCCGGATCGGGTCTCTCTCCGCCTCGATTTGAAACAACAACAGAAATTCCTCACCATCCGCGCCGGTCAGAACGCCGGTTTCGAGCTCCCAGCGGGTGAACTTTTCTCCGAGTGATTCTCGCTCCACCTCTTTGTATTCGCCTGAAATTGTTTCACCGGCCAGCTCGCCGTAGAAAAATTCCACGGTCAGAGCTGTACCCTTTTGGGTAACGACAATCTTGTCGTCATTTTCAAAATAGGTTCCTGTAAGTATCTCCCGCTGGCCTCGCAGGATCACCTCTGTTATCCGTCCGCTTAAGGTAAAGGATTGCTCCAATTCAGGCTTAATCTCGTCAGGGTCGCTGCCGGGCAGCCAGAGCTTAAGTGTATTCGGGCAGCCCGCCTGCATATAGCCGAGAATGGTGGTTCCAAAGCTGGCACTGCCCTTGCTGTCAAGTTTAAATACCCATTCCCGGCCCGGCTTGTTATCTCCCCGGACCAGCGCGACTGTGGATTTGCCATATACGCTTTTTTCGCCGTCCGGGATTTCCTCCAGTACATCGATGATGATATTCTGGTTCAGCAGAGCGACCAGCTTATTCAGACTGGCGCGATACTCCTTGCATGCTTCATGGGAAATCTGTTTCATCACATCCTGCAGCACCGGCTGCAGCTGCTCGCCCAGGCGGGCCACATATTGTTCGACACAGTAGTTTTGCGCATCAATCGTAATATAGGGCAGTTTTTTCCCGGCAAAGCCTGCGATGTTGGACTGCGTCTCGTAGTCGAGCTGGAAGAAGCGGGCGCTGAAATTATACATCAGTCCTTCCAGCGCCGCTTGAAACCTTTTCGGGTTATCACCGTGCTGCCGATAAAGCTTTACAATCATGTCATACCACTCTAAATCTGTGCGCGGAGCTTCATTCTCGTTATAGTATTTGACAATGGTGTAGATGTCGTCCTTATAGGTCTGATTTGCTTCATCGATAAACCGGTTCAGCGAGTAGTCGATAGCAATTACGCCCAACATGGAAAGTTCTATGGCATACGTTGCCTGGGAACCGTACTTGGCAGCGTAATAGGCGAGGGTGGTTTGATAAGTAGATTTATAAATTTCGGCGGCGATCAAAGCGTCGCTCTCATTTTGATAGATGGCATAGCAAACCTGCGCCGCGGAGAAGGCCACGCCGCAGGCGTTGGATACCTCACCGACCTTCTTCATCGTCGGACCAAGAGGCTCGGCGGTATCAAAAATCCAGTTCAATACATCGGCCGTTAAAGGTATTTTGTCTGAGGTTTGACCACCGAGAGCGAGGTTGGGGTAATAAAAGCAGGTATCCAAAAGCTCCATCGCCAGCGATTGCGCCTGCTCTCCCGGCTGCTCCAACGTCTGCACTTCGTTAAGAATGGCAATGGCCCGGCCGGTGTCCATATGCCTGAGGTTGCCGATTCTTGCAATATGGGCGTAAGGCGTCGCCGGGTCGTTCATCGTTGTCGTACAGTATTTCGAGAGATGGTCTGTGTAGATGGTGACGGTGTTATCATCCACATTAACCGTATAGTCTACCAGTTCCCACTCGCCGGTTTCCGGATTCTGATACTGGGCCAGCACGGAGTTTTCCTCATCGCCGGGGATGGTTTTTCTCTCATCGTAGGGCAGGGTGATCGTGATAAATCCGTCAAACTGTTCCTTACTCCCTGCGCGAATGTCGTAAGAGGTGATATACCCACCCTGAACCTCGTCCATTTTGCCTCCAAACTCTTTTATGGTAACCTTTGCTCCATCCATCCCGTTATACCGGCCGAAATCTATGGACACACCGCTCTCGGTTGACACGCTGGTTTGTCCTTCCGCCAGCGTATAGGTGCTGGTTTTGCCAAATCCGCCCACGGCGAAGCCCGGCCAACCAAACAGAGCAACGGTCACAGATTCCAGCAGAAGCAGGACGGCCAGGGCGATGCAAAGGCCGTTGCCGGATTTCTTTTTCCCGCCTGGTTTCACCGTCTGCTGCCGTGCAGGGGCGACGTGAGCTTGAGCAGGATGCGGCTGCGGATGAGGAGCCGGTTTCGATGCTTCCTTGGCCTGGGGCGCAGGTGCAGTCTGCACCGGTACGGGTGTGCCGCATCTGGCGCAGAACCGCGCGCCTTTATCCAGTAACGTGCCGCAATTAGTACAATATCTTTTCATGCTCATCCCTCCTTATGGTCTTACCAGGGCCACGTACGCCGGAATACCGTCGGGCGTATCCATTGTGCCGATAGCAAACTGCTTGCCATTTTGCGTGTAGAAATCGGTCAGCCGCAGCGTGCCCGCACCGGAGGCCAGAAGGCCGCCGTTTTCCCATTTTCCGGTGAAAGTCGAGTCGTCCATATCAGTTTCATCAAAGCTCTCGCTCTCGTCCAACCAGAATATGAGATACCAGTCCAGCGTCAAGCTCACATTGTCCGCCGGGCCTGAAATGCTGAGATTCAGGAGCTCCATTGCGCTGGAATCATGGGTATTGTCCGGGTCATAAATAATGAGCGCTTTCCAGCCGCCGGTGACTGCCCCTAATTCCGCTATGCTCGCAGCCTCCGCAGGAATGCCGTCATATAATACGCCTTCCACGTACCAGAGGAAGTCCTCCAAATCGGGGCGTTCCTCCGTGGAGAGAGCCGCACCTTCTGCCGGCAAGGAAGAAGGCGCCGTTTCAACCGTTTTTCTGAAATGCGGCGGTATCGTAATTATGCCCACCACCAACAGGACAAGATCTGCCACAATGAGAACTGCAATTAAAATTCTTTTCCACCCGGGTACAGCGGTTGTCTTTGCATCCATAACGGAAACTCCTTTCCTTACGTCTCCGCCAAATCGGAAAACCAAAATCCGGCGGTACGTTGAGATCCCCTTATTACAGTGATTTTTTCCCAGCCACTCATACGAATACACCGGTTTCATGCCATAACCTTGGCTTTACCTCCAGCACCGATTGTTTTCAGAAACCCCGTGCAGCAGAAAGTTATTCGCTCCTTTATATAGATACTCCTTTTTT
>CAZPET010000119.1:0-5756 GCA_964585625.1 uncultured Syntrophomonadaceae bacterium | reverse complement strand
GCTGCCGGGATCCTGATTTTTCTGCTGGTGCCGGTAGCTCCCCTGGCCATATCTTCCATCTTTATACTCTGCTTGATGCGCCTGACCAATCTAAGCCGCAAACGGGATACTTTGCAGCTCATCGGTTTATTTCTATTTCTGGGAGCTGTTTTGTTCTTGAATGCTTATCTCACCGGTATACCTGCCGGTGAGGAAGTCGATTTTCTGGAGAGGATCCTGACTGATGAGCAGGGCCTGGTCAGTTATGCTACCAGGGCATATCCGCCCGCTCTTTTCGCGGCCCGGGCTCTATCGGCGGGGGGGATGGAGTCATTGCTAAATTTTGCCTATTTCCTCGGTATCAGTGCAGCGGGCGTAGCCCTGGTTCTCCTGGTGGGCCAGAAGATCTTCTACCGGGGTTTGATCGGCGGTTCCGAAGTGCACCAGGTGCGAGCTTTATCCCGTGAAGAGCTGGCCGGGAAAACGGCCGGCACCCTCTCTCCGGTCTGGGCCATCGCGCTGCGCGAGATCAAGTCCCTCGTTAGAACGCCGATCTACCTGTTCAACAGTCTGGCGATGGTGGCCGTCGTTCCGATAGCCCTGGCCATCCCGTTGATTACCGGCGGAGGGCTGGAGCCGCTTCTGGAAAGGCTCGATACCGTTCCCGGGGTGGTCCAGGTGCTGGGAGGCGCCGCTTTTATGGGGTCGATGGCCCTGTTCGCGCCGGCCGCATCCAGCTCATTTTCCCGGGAGGGGAGGCTTTTCTGGATCTCCCAGGTCATCCCGGTCTCCCCGGAGGAGCAGATCCGGGGGAAGGTGCTCTATTCCCTGATCATAGCCTCCTTCTCCGTGCCGGTGGTCGCTTTGGCCGCCCTCTGGTTGTCCTGGAGCATCTCCGAGCTCCTTATAGCCATACTTGCCGGCATGATTTTAAGCCTGCCGGCCATCACTTCCAACCTGCTTATTGATCTGCTGCGTCCTTACCTGACCTGGGACAACCCGCAAAAGGCGATCAAGCAAAACATGAACGTCGTCTTCGGCATGGTGGTTGGCGGCGCTCTCTATTACCTGCTTTACCTGGCCGGCCGGCATGTTTACGAAGCTACGGGGGCGGCGCTGCCGGTATACCTGGCCGTTTTGGGCGGGGCGGCAGCGCTGGGTGCTATCTGTTACGGGATCCTGGTAAAAATTGCGCCCGCGCGTTACCGGGATATCGTAATCTAGCCGGGGAGACGGGGTAGCTGTCCAGCCCGGGTTTAAGGAGGACCAGGCGATGAACGAATCCAAAATCACCCTGCTTATCGTGGATGATCACCCGCTGTTCCGCCGCGGCGTCCGCTACTTTCTCGAAACGGTGCCCGGCCTGGAGCCGGCTGGGGAGGCGGGCGACGGGGAGAGCGCCCTGGCTTTCCTGGAGCGGCAAGAGGTGGACCTGGTCCTGCTCGACCTGCAGATGCCCGGCCTCGACGGCATCGAGACCACCCGCCGCCTGCTCGCCGTGCGCCCGGGAGCGAAGGTGCTTATCCTGACCTCCTTCGGCGGCGGGGAGCGCGTCTACGACGCCCTCAAGGCGGGAGCATCCGGCTATGTGCAGAAGGACGCCGCCCCCGAAGAGCTGGTGGCGGCTATCAGGGCCGTGGCTGCCGGAGGCAGCTACCTGGGAGCGCAGGCCGCCGCGGAGCTGCTGCAGCGCAGCGGGAGCGAAGACCGGAGCGGGAGAAAAGAGGGGCGGAAACCGGGAGACCTGCCCGAGCCGCTCTCCGCCCGTGAAAACGAGGTCCTGGCCCTGATAGCCCGGGGATTGAGCAACCGCGAAATAGCCGGGCGCCTCTTCCTGAGCGAGACCACGGTGAAGACCCACGTGGCCAATATATTACAGAAGCTGGGCGTGAAGAGCCGCACCCAGGCCGCCCTTTACGCCATGCGCGAAAATTTGACAGGCGAGGTGGGGGAAAGTGACCCTGAATAAAGAGCCGGAATATCTAAAATCTTTTCTGCTCAGCGCCGGGGCTGGGGCAATTTTCGGCCTTGTGGCGGGCATAATTACCTACTCGATGGAGACCTACCCCTGGCCGGCGCCCATTTTTATCGCGGGCGCAACCCTGCTGGCCGGGCTTTTCTCCGGCCTGGCCGGGCTGGGAGGCGCTTACCTGGACGAGCGGCTGCGGCGCCGCGGCATGGAGAAGGCGCTGCCCCGGCTGATCATCAGTTTCGGCGTGGTCGCCCTGCTCACCGTGGCCCTGGCTTACCTGGGGATCACTCTCTTCGGCGCCGCGCCCCCGGGTTCGGAGATGCAGCGCACCGCGGCCGCGGGCATCGCTGCGGGGCTGGCCTTCGGGGCCGTTTTCGCCCTGGGCAATTACCTGGTCTGGCGGAACAGGCAGAAGATGATGCTGCTGGAGATGGAGAACCGCCACCTGGCGGAGCTGACTTCCCGGGAAGAGCTGCTCCGCGAGGCGGCGCACAACCTGGCCGTCTCCGAAGAGCGTAACCGCATGGCCCGCGAGCTGCACGATACCATCTCCCAGGGGATGCACGGGATTGTTTACTCTCTGCGTTCCCTGCGCGCGGTCCTCGACGGCAGCGAGCGGGGTATGGAGATCCTGGGCCACCTGGAGCAGACCGCCGGTGAAACCCTGCAGGAGCTGCGCCGGCTGGTGGCAGAGCTTTCCCCCTCGTCGCTGGAAGATCTCGGTTTGAGCGAGGCCCTGCGCCGGCACTGCGACCTTTTCGCCCGGCGCCAGGAGATAGATCTGGAGATGCGTCTCGACTACCATGGCGGGCTGCAGCCCGGGCAGGAGGCGGCGATCTACCGCATTGTTCAGGAGGCGCTGGCCAACGCCTGGCGGCACTCCGGGGCCGGGCAGGTTGGCGTGGAGCTGACCGGCGATCATGACGGCGTGGTCCTCACCGTGCGCGACAACGGCCGCGGCTTCGACCCGGACAAGGTAAGGCGCGGCCACGGCCTCGCAAACATGGAGGCCCGCGCCCTCCAGAACGGGGGCCGCTTCAGCCTCCACTCCGCCCCCGGCGAGGGCGCCGAAATCAGGGTTTTTTTCCCGGGGTGACAGGGGACGTTTCTCTGTCACCTTCCTTGCCAATTCATCGGGCATTGATCACGCAGAGGCAGAAGGAGGAGCTTAACATTGAAGGTAATCGCGGTTAACGGCAGTCCCAGGAAGAAATGGAATACCGCCACCATGCTAACCAGGGCGCTGCAGGGGAGCGCGGACCGGGGCGCTCTCACTGAACTGATTCATCTCTATGACCTGGACTACCGGGGCTGCAGCAGCTGCTTTGCCTGTAAAACCAGGGGCGGTCCAAGTTACGGCCGGTGTGCTCTGCAGGACGATCTGACTCCTGTTCTGCAGCGCATCGAAGAAGCCGATGCATTGATCCTGGGTTCGCCCATCTATTTCGGCCAGGTCACGGGGGGGATGCGCTCCTTTTTGGAGCGGCTGCTATTCCCTTATCTGCGCTACAGCCGGGGTGAACGCTCCCTTTTTTCCGGGAGGATGGATACGGCCTGGATCTACACCATGAACTGCCCGGAGGCTTCGAAAAAAGATACCGGCTATGACCGGGTCATGGTCGAAAACGAGAGGCTGCTGAAGATGATCTGCGGCGGCGAGTGTTTCACAATATCAAGTCACGAGACCCTGCAGTTTACCGATTACAGTGAAGTCGAAGCGGATATGTTTGATCCGGATCAGAAAAAAGCCCGGCATGAGCGGATCTTTCCCCGGGACTGCGAGCGGGCCTACGCTCTGGGAGCGCGCCTGGCCGGCAAATAACATATTCTTTTCCCCGGAGGGATCCGTTGCCCGAAGTGCTACCCCTTACCTTGTAGGGGCTTGGGTCTTCGCTGTCAAATTCCCTCTCCCCCCGGGGGAGAGGGCCAGGGAGAGGGGGGTACCTAGCCAGGGTATATCAAGGGGACGGTTCTCTTGATATATATCAACGGAACCGTCCCCTGTAAGTTATAGTTAAGGGGTTGTCCATCGGGGCTTCCAACCTGGGAACTGTATTATACTGTTATTGAAGGGGTGTTAACGAAACCGTCCCAGGGAAGAGAAATCTATACCCGCGTCATTGACTGTTACCCATTCAAGAAGTATATGCGATTTTGCTGGTTGGGACCTTTATTCCCGCTTTACACGCAAGGATGCACCTTCTGGAATAGGAATGGACAACCCTTCAAACTACCAACAAAGGGGTGTCATTGTGAACGTTGATTGTTCAGTAGTCGGTATCGATGTCGGAAAGGATTCTTCTTACTTTTGTGTACTTACTCCCGGTGGCCTGTTGCATCGGAAACCTACCAAAATAACAAACGATGCTAAAGGGCTGACTAAATTGGTCACCTGTCTTAGGAAAACAGAAGAGACGCTGGGGACCAAGCCAGCAATATTGCTGGAATCTACCGGTCATTATTCCGAGCGTCTCGTCTGCTTCTTTATCAGAAACAACTTTAGGGTGTTTCTGATAAATCCTTTGCAGTCCCATTCTATCAAAAATGTCAGCATCAGAAAAGTGAAAACAGATAAAGTGGACTGTGAGGAGATTGCGAGGCTGTTTTTTGTTCTGGACTTACGGGAATACGAAATGCCTGACGATGATGTGGCAAACCTGAAAATATTAACCCGGGCCCACCATCACCTGGGGAAAACCAGGGTTCAGACAATAAACCAACTTACATCAAAAATAGATCAAGTTTGGCCCGGATTCACGGAAATATTTGCTGTGGACTCAAAGACAGCCCAATCCCTACTGCTTGCTTACCCTGCCCCCGCGCAACTGCTCGATGCGCCCAAAAAGGATGTCGTAGAGTTAATAAGAACTAATAGCAGGCGTGGGCAGGAATATGCAAAAAACAAATACAAGGCCCTTCAACAATGTGCGCGGGATGCCCTAACATTCGGCACTCAACTGGATGGATATTTCACCTGTATCAAACTCTATGTTGGTATGATGCAGCAGGCCGATGAGAAGCTTAACCAGCTTGAAATTGAAATAAATGCATTTGCGGTTAAGGTACCAGCAGTTGAGTTAATAAAAAGCTTACCAGGCTTTGGGCCTAAAATATCGTCCATCATCGCCTCTGAGGTTGGAGATATTGACCGGTTTGACCGCTCAAAGCAATTAGTCGCCTACCTTGGCATGGACCCGTCTGTTAAGCAATCTGGAAAGTTTGTCGGTACAAAAAACAAACTCTCCAAACGGGGATCCCCCTATGCGCGTCGAGCATTGTATCTTGCCGCTTTGGTGTCCATTCGGAAAAATAGAAATGGCGATTATGTGAACAGGGTAATACACGACTACTACCAGAAAAAAATAAAGAATAAAACCAGAAAACAAGCCCTGGGTGCTGTAATGAACAAACTGGTTCGTATCATATTTTCCGTGCTAAAAAACAGAAGGCCATTCGTTATGATTACACCTGAGAAACATAATAAAAAGTATGCAGCTGGCTTGCTACCGGCTGCATAAGGAGCTGTCGATTCTTCTATAAATGTTTTCAAAAAGACCCTTGACTTTAGTTAGCTGGTCTTTGATATATTAGTGTGTGATATTATATATCCCCACACAAAATCAAACTGCTCCGGTGTTACATATATTTGGTTTTTCATAAATGCGCCGGAAAGCTTGATACAGTCATGTTTTTTCATCGGGACAATCCTTTTTACTTTGCCAAAATCGGAATAAAAGGATAGCTTGCTTCCGGCGATAAGACCGGTTCCCGTGATGCTTATGCTTCTGGCGGAGACGCCCACAAG
>CAZPET010000118.1:2559-5764 GCA_964585625.1 uncultured Syntrophomonadaceae bacterium | reverse complement strand
CCCTTTGAAATTATCGATTTTCTTGTAAATAACGGAGGCAACGCAAATGCCTCTGGCTGCACTACTATTGACAAAAGTGCTCCGGTAGGAGTATGGTTTAAATAACAGGACATTCGCTGCGCTTTGGGAAGTTGGGTTTTAATCCCACGCGGAGCCGCCGCTGTAAAGGTCGAGCCTGTTTCAAGATGCCACTGTGGGTGATGCCCATGGGAAGGCGAAATCAGGCGATGACGCCCGAGCCAGAAAACCGGTGCAGCGAATAAATCATCAGGCTGACGGAGCTTTGGCCGGTATGATTAATGCAAAGCACAACTTTGCTTTCTCTACCCTTTCCGTCAGCCGGAAGGGGTTTCTCTTTGATCAGACAGATCACTGCACAGTTGAACATGACCCGAACGGTGCCGCCGCTGCATGGTAAACCGCATCGCGATTCTTGTTGCCGGCAGCCGGTCCCCGCCCTGCGGTTTCAACGGATCGCCGGAGCCTTATGCGCGATGCCGGTTTTTGAAAAGGGGGTGGGCGCATGAAATTGCTGCGCTCTATCGCGCTGGCCTTCTCCATGTTTTCGCGTCTACCGGTGCCCAAAGTGGACTGGAACGAAGAAAACATGCGCTACATGATCTGCGCGCTTCCGCTGGTGGGGGCTGTTATCGGGCTCTGTTTATGGCTATGGGCATGGCTGTTGGGGGTGCTTGGCTGCGGCCTCTTTCTGCAGGCTGCAGGATTTACCCTGCTGCCGGTGTTTGTCACCGGCGGAATCCACCTTGACGGTTTCGGCGATACGCTCGACGCCCTGGCCAGCCATGCCGAACCGGAGCGGAAGCGGGAGATATTAAAGGATCCGTGTGCCGGCACCTTCGCCGTGATCGGCGTAGCGGCGTATCTGCTGCTATACTTTGCACTCTGCACGGAGCTGCCGCCCGATACAAATACACTTCTGTTTCTCGGGCTGATCCATATTCTGAGCCGTGTTTGGTGCGCTCTTTCGGTAGTCACCTTTAAGGCAAGCAGCGAAAAAGGGCTGCTTAAAACATTGAAAGATCCGGCGGACAGAAAACAGGCTGCCCTGTTTCTTTACGGACTGTTCACGCTGTGTGCCGCCGCGATGCTGCTGCTGAACTGGAGGGCTGCCGCAGCGATGCTGGCGGCGGTACTTGGCTGTGCGCTCTACGTGTTGGTGATGTCGCGGCGGCAATTCGGCGGTATGAGCGGTGATCTGGCGGGGTACCTGTTACAGCTTAGCGAAATTTCCATGCTTGCGGCGCTGGTATTGATCGGGAAAGTGGTGTAAGAAGGCTGTGATTGTCATAAATAAAGGATTCCCGAGGGTGATAATGACATGGAAGTGATTTTGCTGCGGCATGGAGAGACGGCGGGCAACCTCGCCGGCCGTTACATTGGCCGCACCGATGAACCGCTGGATGAAGCGGCCAGGCGCCGTCTGCTTAAAGCAGGACCGGTTGACGGGGTTGCCACCGTGCTGGTCAGCCCGCTGCAGCGGGCCGTGGAGACAGCCCGCCTCCTGTTCCCAAGGGCGGTGCTGACTGTGTGCCAGGATCTGCGGGAGATCGATTTCGGTGATTTCGAGGGCAGAACGGCGCAGGAAATGGCCGCAGACCCCGCCTACCGCGAATGGGTCAGCGGCGGCTGCACCGGACCCTGTCCCCGCGGCGAGAGCCTGGAGAACTTCATGGAGCGCACCTGTGCCGCCTTTAACCTGGCGGTGCGTAAAAGTATTGTGCAGAAGGAGGAGCGGCTGGTCGTGGTGGCGCACGGCGGAAGCATCATGGCGATCATGAGCCGCTATGCGAAGCCGGCGCGCCCGTTCTTTGAATGGCATCTCAAACACCGCTGCGGTTACCGCGCTAGGCTGGACCCGGGCAGATGGATCGCGGTTCCTTCATTGCAAGACTATACCAGATGGGAGCTGATTCGCCGGTGATCCCGTTATGCGCCCTGCTGCTCGGCTTTGCCCTCGACCTTCTTGTGGGCGATCCGCCGCGCTTTCCGCATATCGTTGTGGGTATGGGAAAGATGATCCCGTTTATGGAAGACGGCCTGCGCAGGCTTTTTCCCCGGACGCCAACCGGGGAGCTCTGCGGCGGAGCGGTTCTGGCCGTATTGCTGCCTCTGTTCTGGTCCGGCCTGACCTGGGGCTTAATACATTGCTGTGAGCTGATCCATCCTCTAATGCGCCTGGCGGTGGAAAGCCTATTCTGCTGGCAATGTCTTGCCCTGCGCTCTATGAGGGAGGCCTCCATGAAGGTATCTGCCGCTCTGAAAAAAGATGATCTGCCGGCGGCGCGCCTGGCCGTGGGCCGGATCGTGGGGCGGGATACGGCTGCGCTGGATGCGGCGGGTGTGACCCGCGCCGCGGTGGAGAGCGTGGCCGAAAACACAAACGACGGTGTCATCGCGCCGCTGCTCTTCCTTCTTGCCGGCGGGGCGCCGCTCGGCGTCTTCTACAAGGCGATCAACACCATGGACAGCATGATCGGATATAAAAACAGGCGCTATCTCTACTTCGGCCGGGCTGCCGCCGTCCTGGACGATATCGCCAACTACATCCCCGCGCGGATTGCCGGATTGCTGATTGTTCTTACCGCTTACTGTCTAAAGTTGGACGGCCGGAACGCGTGGCGCATTTTCCGCCGTGATCGATACAATCATGAAAGCCCCAATTCTGCGCAGACCGAGTCCGCCTGTGCGGGGGCGCTGCATCTGCGGCTCGGCGGCGACGCCGATTACTTCGGAGAAGCTGTCCCCAAGCCCGCCCTGGGCGATGGCGGCCGATTGCCCGGGCCGGACGATATTGGCCTGGCCAACCGGCTTCTCTACGGTTCGTCGATCATCTGCCTGCTGCTGGGCCTGGCCGTCAAGGGGGTGATCCTGTGGAGCTGATCCATGGAGGGGATACGGAGTCGTACCGGCTAAAATACGGCCGGGTCCCGCTGGATTTCTCGGCAAACTGCAATCCTTTAGGGGTTCCGGCAGGGGTGGAGCAGGCTATCCGTGATGCGGCCGCGCATGCTGACGGCTATCCGGATCCGCTCTGTAGAGAGCTGTGTGCGGCCATCGCCGGGAATAGGGGCGCATCGCCGCAGCAGGTGTTGTGCGGGAACGGAGCCGCCGATCTGATCTACCGGCTGGTCCTGGCCCGGAAGCCCAAACGCGCCCTGGTGCCCGCGCCGTCATTTGCAGAGTA
>CAZPET010000118.1:0-2459 GCA_964585625.1 uncultured Syntrophomonadaceae bacterium | reverse complement strand
TATGAGCATCTCCTGGTCATCGACGCCTTCACCAAGCTTTACGGGATGGCCGGGGTGCGGCTGGGCTACTGCCTCTCCGGCGACGAGGCGCTGCTCGAGGAGATGCGCCGTGCCGGACAGCCCTGGGCGGTCTCCTCGCTGGCGCAGGCGGCCGGGATTGCCGCCTTGCGGGAGCATGAATATATTGAACAGGCGCGGACTCTCATCCGGGAGGAGAGAACTTTTTTGATAAATGAACTGCAGGCGCTGGGGATAAAGGTGATCGGAGGCGAAGCCAACTATATTTTCTTCTACACAGAGATCCCCCGGCTGGCCGGGCGGATGCGAGATTCAGGGATTTTGATTCGGGATTGCCGCAATTACGCCGGTCTTTCCAGCGGCTACTACCGCATCGCCGTGCGCCGGCATGACCAGAATCTCAGGCTGATCGAGGCGCTCTCGGCAGCGGCTGGTGTACAAAATGACTGAAAGCGGCGCGATCCTCTGTATTATTGACGGACTTACTGATGAGGGCTTTCGTCTCGAGCGATATCCCCACCTGGCTGCCATGAAGACGGCGGGTGCCTGGGGGAAGTTTCAAACAGTGCCGGCGGGCTTTCCCGCAGAAAGCTATCCCTGCATCGCCACGCTGCTGGGCATACCCGGCCCGCGTCTTCCCAGGTATGCCCGCGGATATCTGGAGGCTCTCGGTGCGGGGATCGCCGTGGCGCCCGGCGACCTGGTCCTGCGGGGGAGCTGGGTGCGCCTGGATCAAGAGGGGCGTATTTCAGGTGTGGCCTCCCCGCCGAAAGCAGTGCCGCGATTTACGGACGCCGCCTATTATCACCTGGATGATTATAAGGCCCTGCTTGTTCTGCGCGGTGCTGCAGATGTGCTGGAGCGTATCACCACCTACCCGCCCCATGCTTATGCGGGAAGTTACCTGGCCGGGATAATTCCGCAGGGGGATGAGCGGCTGACCGGGTTGGTGCAGCAGAGCCGCGTTGAAGATCGCGCGCTGATCCCGTGGGGACAGTCTGCATCCTGCAGTATGCCCCCCTTCCGGCCCCGCGCGGCAGCGGTCGGGGGGACGCTGATCGTGCAGGGATTATGCCGGGCCGTGGGCATGGAGCTGCATACCGGAGCCTGCTTTACCGGGGATACGGATACCGATCTTCCGGCCAAGAGAGAGCTGGCCCTGGCCCTGGCCAGGAAGCATCGCTTCGTGTTTTTGCATCTCAACGGGGCCGATGAGGCGTCCCACCGGCTGGATCCGCATGAGAAGGCGGGCTTTCTGCGGCAGGTGGATCGCGAGGTGATCGCGGCATTAAAAGATGCGGCCGGCCCGGTGCTGGTCTGCGCCGATCACGGCACCAGCCCCGTTACCGGCAAACATCTGGGGGATCCGCAGCCGTTTCTGCTCCATGGTCATAATTTAACGGGCAACCTGGAGATGATGCCCGGAACCGCCGCGGTAAAACTTTTATTGGAGGGAGTTACATGGCCAGACCGATCATGATCCAGGGGACGATGTCCAGCGCCGGGAAAAGCCTCATCTGCGCCGGGCTCTGCCGGATATTCAAGCAGGACGGCTACCGGGTGGCCCCCTTTAAAAGCCAGAACATGGCGCCGGACAGTTATATCACGGCAGAGGGATTGGCAATGGCACGGGCTCAGGCCATGCAGGCGCAGGCAGCCGGCCTCGAGCCCTCCGTTTTGATGAATCCAATATTGCTTCAGCCCACCAGCGAGGCGGCCAGCCGGGTGATCGTGCAGGGCCGGCCGGTGGAGACGATGAGCGCCGCAGATTACTTCGCCTGCAAGCGGCAGCTTCGCTCCGTAATCATGGAATCCTACCGGAGGCTGGCCGCGCAATATGAGATCATCGTGCTCGAGGGGGCCGGCAGTCCCGCCGAGATCAATCTTAAAGATGACGATATCGTCAACATGGGCATGGCCGAAATGGCCGGTGCGCCGGTGCTGCTGGTGGGCGATATCGATCGCGGCGGCGTCTTTGCCGCCATATTTGGCACGGTGGCTCTGCTTGAAAAGAGCGAGCGCGAGTGGATCAAGGGAGTCATCATCAACAAATTCCGCGGCGATCTCGAGATTCTCCGGCCCGGCCTGGCCATGCTCGAGGATTTAATTAACATTCCGGTGCTCGGCGTGGTCCCGTATCTGCACCTGGATCTCGATAATGAGGACGGCTTCTCGCAGTACCGGGATTCTCAATTTGATGCCCTGGCCTCGGCCTTTCGGGAAAGTCTGGATATGGACCAGATATACAAGATCCTGGAGGAAGCTGCCGCATCATAAGCAAGATCAGGCCAGGCTGATCCGGATATAGGACCTTGTGCAATGCTCTTTGATCGTATAAAGTAAATAAAGGATAAGATATTGTTCATATTGGCGACAGGTGCCCGCGAGGGAGAATAGGGAATCAGGTGTAAATCCTTGAGCGGTCCCGCCACTGTAACCAG
>CAZPET010000117.1:0-5781 GCA_964585625.1 uncultured Syntrophomonadaceae bacterium | reverse complement strand
TTCGCTTCGCTCAGAATTTACACGTGGTTCCCACACCACGATAAATGAAAGCGTTGCTCTAAATATAGATCCTTCGCTTCGCTCAGGACAGGGATCCTTCGGGCTTCGCCCTCAGGATGACACAACCGGGTTGCTTTGATATCAATGACAATGAAGGGGTTTAGAATGACCATAGAGGCAGCCCCATTTAGCAACGGATGCATTCCGGGAACTGTTCGATAAAAAATAGCTTAACGGCAGGTAACAGCAATCCTGCTTGATCCATAAAATAGATACAGAAACGGAGGAGAAGTTATGGCGAAAAAATACAGGGTGGCGGTAGTCGGCGCTACGGGCATGGTCGGTCAGACTATGATCGATGTCCTCGTGGCGCGGAATTTCCCCATGGCAGACCTGAAGCTGCTTGCTTCGGCACGCTCCAAAGATCTAAAGATCAAAGCGGGCGACCGGGAATATCCGGTGGAGGAGGCCATGCCGCGCTCTTTTGCCGGAGTCGATATCGCCTTTTTCAGCGCCGGCGAAGCGATCAGTAAGGAGCTGGCCTCTGAAGCGGTGCGGCAGGGCGCGCTTGTCATTGACAACAGCAACGCCTTCCGGATGGATGAAAACGTGCCCCTGGTCATCCCGGAGGTTAATCCTGAGGCTGCCCATAATCACCGCGGCATCATTGCCAATCCGAACTGCTCCACCATCCAGATGGTCGTCGCCCTGCAGCCGCTGCAGCAGGCCGCCGGATTGAAAAGGGTGGTGGCGGCCACCTACCAGGCTGTCTCCGGGGCCGGTAAAGAGGCGGTGGATGAGTTAAGGGAGCAGTGCCGCGCGTACCTGGCCGGAGAAGAGGTTGCGGCGGAGTATATCCCCCATAAGGGCGCCGCCCGCAATTACCAGCTGGCTTTCAACCTTGTTCCGCAGCTGGATATCTTCCAGGAGGACGGCTACACAAAGGAAGAGGTCAAGATGGTCCAGGAGACGCGGAAGATCATGGGCCTGCCAGACCTGCCTGTAACCGCGACGACGGTGCGCGTGCCGGTGAGCAACGGCCATTCGATCGCCCTGAACGTGGAGCTGCGCTCTCCGCTGACGCCGCAGGAAGCCCGCCGGCTGCTCGGGAAAGCGCCGGGGCTGGCAGTCATGGATGATCCTGCCGGGCTTATCTACCCGATGCCGCTCCAGGTAAGCGGGCGTGACGAGGTCTATGTCGGGCGAATCCGAACCGACTATTCTGTTCCCCACGGTCTGAACCTCTGGGTCGTGGCGGACAATATCCGCAAAGGCGCCGCCGTCAACTCTGTTCAGATCGCCGAACTGCTCCTGTGATGATCCTTTAACGGGAGTTGGAGTTAAATGAGAATTATCGTGCAAAAATTCGGCGGCACCTCCACGGCTACGGAGCAGATGCGTGAAGCAGCCGCCGGGCGGATCCGGCAGGCCCTGGCCGGCGGCTACATGCCGGTGGCGGTGGTATCGGCCATGGGGCGCGCCGGCGACCCCTATGCCACCGATACCATAAAAAACCTGGCCGGGGATATTTATTCCCAAACGCCCTTACGTGAGCTTGATCTGCTCATGCACTGCGGTGAGATCATCGCCGCGGTGGTCATGGCGGCCACTTTGCATAAGGCCGGGATCAAAGCCCGCGCATTTACCGGTTTCCAGGCCGGCCTGACCACGGATGGGTGCTACGGCCAGGCCCGGGTTGTCGCCTGCGAGCCGGAGCGGATCAGGCGGTGCCTGCAGGAGGGGGAAGTTGTCGTGGTAGCCGGTTTCCAGGGGATTACCCCCGACGGAGAGATCAATACACTGGGCCGGGGGGGCAGCGATACCACGGCGGTGATTTTGGGATCTGCGCTGCAGGCTGAACTGGTGGAGATATATACCGATGTATGCGGCATTGCCACCGCCGACCCGCATATCTTTAAAGAGGCGCGGGTGATCCCCCGGTTGAGTTACAGCGAGGTCTGCCAACTGGTCTACGAAGGGGCCAGGGTAATTCATCCGCCGGCCGTGGAAGTGGCGATGAAACATAACCTTAATCTGGTCATCCGCAGTCTCACCGAAGAGGACCCCGGGACCCTGATCGATTCCGGTGTTCCTGAAACTGCCGCTGCAGGTTTTACCGATACACCTCGGCGGGTGGTCACAGGGATCGCTCATGCTTCCGACATCGTTCAACTGATTGTTGAATTTAACCACCCTGATCCGGACCTGGAAACAAAGCTGTTTGAAAGCCTGGCCGGGGCGGGTATCAGCATCGATCTGATCAGTGTGTTCCCCACCCTGAAAATATTCACGATCAAAGAAGAGGCCCTGCCCCGGGCCGCGGCAGAGTTGGAGGAACTTGGGATTGGCTTCCGGGCGGAAGAAGACTGTGCCAAGGTCTCGGTGATCGGTTTTGGCATGCGCGGTATCCCCGGGGTGATGGCCCGGGTGGTTCGCGCGTTGAACGAGAAAGGGATCCCCATCCTGCAAACAGCCGATTCCAATATATCCATCTCGCTGTTGATCCGCCGCCCTGACCTGGCCGCCGCCGTGAGAACACTGCACGACCACTTCGCTCTCGGCATCTCCGATTCAACGGTCAAAAGGACAGTTCTTTTGACATAAATCTATTTTTAAAATAAAAAGTATTGCTGGTATTGTCCCCTTTCATATGGTAAGATTAGCTGAAATTATATGAAAGGGGTTTTAAGATGGCCGAAGTAGCAGAAAGCAGGACTGTTGTAGATGCTTCACCCAAGAAAAGGACGGTAGCATTGTTGCTGTGCTTCTTTTTGGGGGCGTTGGGGATTCACCGGTTCTACGTGGGGAAAGTAGGTACGGGAATTCTCTGGTTGCTTACCCTCGGCATTTTAGGTATTGGCGCCCTTGTTGACTTCATCATGATAATAGTCGGTTCGTTTAAAGATAAGGACGGCCGGGTCCTGGCAGAATGGTAAGTTAATTGTATTTCCGGACATAACAGAACATATTGATCGGTAGCAGAACCGGTAAATACGGGGTTGCCTGACGGGGCAACCCCGTAAATGTCATCGTGTTTCACAACTATGTTTTTAAGGCTCTAATAGGGCATTTTCATCTCGGGACCGTAGATCTGCTCCATCATTTTAAGGACCTCTTTTTTAACCATGCCCCGCAGCGGCACCCTGGAAATCATCCCGTAGAGGGCGGCGTTTCCTTTTGCAGCCAGGGAAGGATCGCCGAGAACCCGCTCAACCGACTGCTTCAGATCGGTGATAAATTCGTCGACGATGCGCTCGTGCAGCGGCGTGACCATGGCGTGCAGCCCCTCCGGCCGCTGCAGCCGGTCGACGAACCAGCCTCTCTCTTCCATCTGGTCTCCCACGGCAAAGATATTAACCTTTTTCGAGGTGGACCGGTAGGCGAAGACACTCATTTCGGGGTTGCTCAAGATCTCCAGTTCGGGAATCGAGCGGATCCCGTTCTGCAGGGCAGCCGTTGTATCCATCACTCTCCGGGCCAGTTCAAGGTAGCCGTCAATGCCGAGCGATTTTATCGCCGCCCAGGCCGCGGCGATGGCCCCGCCCGGCCGGGTCCCGAGCAGAGCCGGCGAGATGAAGATCCCCCCGGGCCAGTTTTCATAAACAAAAAACTGGTGTTTCAGGTAATCCATGTTCCGGTACAGGAGTACCGAGGCCCCCTTGGCGCTGTAGCCGTATTTATGGATATCCGCCGAGATCGAGGTGACGCCGGGAACCCTGAAATCAAAGGGCGGAATCTCGTAGCCGAGCCTCTCCATGAAAGGAAGCAAAAATCCGCCGAGACAGCTGTCCACGTGAAAGGGAATGCCGTGCTCCCGGGCCACCGCGCCGAGTGCGGCAATGGGGTCGATCACCCCGTGGGGATACGAAGGCGCCGAGCCGACGATAAGGATCGTATTCCTGTTGATCCGCTTCTTCACCGCCTCGACATCGACCCGCAGGTCACTTCTCAGGGGGGCATGGACCATCTTCACTCCAAAATAACGCGCGGCTTTTTCCCAGGCCACGTGGACCGATTCCGGGGCAATCATTTCCGGCATTCTAGAGCGGAATGACTTTTTGGAGGCAGCCCGATCGCGGTAAGTCATCACCGGCAGAAGGCAGCTTTCCGTCCCTCCCGAGGTCATCGTTCCGACGACGTTGCCGTCCCCGCCGAGCAGGCCGGCGGTCATCCGGACCACTTCGTGCTCAAAGCGCTTCAGGCTTTTGAAGGCCATCGGATTGAGGGCGTTTTCCGAGAAAAAAATGCCGAAGGCGTCAATCAGAAACCGGGTATGCTCCTCGCCCAGGTAGTAGACCAGGCTCCAGGTTTTCGAATCCCTGTAATTGGCGTCACCTTCTTTAAAGCCGCGCAGCATCTGCAGAACTTCGCTCCGGGCCAGGCCTTTTTCAGGTATGCTCATGTTTCCACCGTTATCCATATCGAATGCCTCCTTGATCATGTGCCTAGAAAAATGATTTCAAGAGATAGGAAAAAGAGATCCCGAGATAGTTGCCGATAGCGTAGCCGATAATCCCGGTATATAGTCCGGACAAAATAATTTCTTTATTCTTCAAGGCGTTGGCGACAACGGGGACAAAAGGCGGCGAGCAGATCGCTGAAGTCGAGGTGATGATCACCGTATCGGTATCGATTTTAAAGAGCCTGGATAAAAGCACATGTAGAAGCAGCGAACCATAGATACATAGAGTAACAAATATCAAGATCTGCCAGTTCACCCGGGTAAAAAGCTCTCTCAAATTGGCCATCGAACCGACCACGAGGCAAAAAACATAGATCAGGTACATCCCCGCCTGAAATGTCTTCTGGATCTGCCTGATCTTTGGGATGAAGGAGCAGGCGATCCCCAGGGTTGTAATGGCCAGGATAGTTATGGCATCGCCGTGTTCTTTCGGGAACAGTTCAGCCAGGCCCACCGAGGCGCCGAGAATTGAAATGGCTACTGCGAAAGCCCCGAGCAGGGGCGGCCAGGTTTTACGGCTGAAAATTCCCCTGTAAGAATCGATGGCCTCCGTCTCGGCGCTGTTATCCAGGGCAGAGGCGGCGCTTTTGCTTTGAAATTTGGGAAGAAAGAGATTGAAGAGCCTCTGGGCCACCGAGCAGAAAAAGAGAATGTAGATCAGCGAAATCACGGTGTCGTAGGTATGCATGGTAATATAGACGCCTGAATCCACGTGCAGCGCAGTCTTGATCGCCGCCAGGTTGGGAGTGCCCCCGGTATAGAGCCCCACGGCCATGCCTCCCAGCTGCCAGGCATAAGGGGCCTTGTCGCGAATGATCATGAATCCGCCGAAAGCCACGGCGATGATCGCAATTGCCGCCAGGAGCATGCACAGGGTGGCTTTCCCGGCCAGGCGGGACCACGCTTTCACATCCAGCGAGAAAAGCAGCAGCGGCAGTGCCAGGGCCACAGCTGCCGAGGTGATGGTATTTTGCACTTCTCCCATTGCCGGGGAAAAGGTGAAAAAGTTACCGACCAGCATGCCGGCGAGGTAACAGATGATCACGGCGCCAATTTTATTGATCAGCGGAAAACGGTAGCAGAAGTAGATCACCAGGGCGGGAAATAATAAATAGAAGCCGAGTAATATGGCAAGGTCCATGGACACACTCCCTTTCAAGCAAATTGTACTTGATAATCTTTCGACTACAGCTGGCAAATTCCTGCCCCATAAATTGAACATTCAGAATTGTTATAGCCTTGATGGGGGTTGTTCCCCGGGAGTGTATTGATCTGAAAACCGGGTCCGGGTGTTGTAGAATCAAGCAAGCTGCGGATTC
>CAZPET010000116.1:0-5788 GCA_964585625.1 uncultured Syntrophomonadaceae bacterium | reverse complement strand
GTGGTCTTGAGCCACGGGCATCACGACCATACCAGCGGCCTGAAATGGGTCCTCGAGTTACAGAGCTCTGCCACCCTGCCTGTTTATGCCCACCCCGATGTTCTAACTGAAAAATATGTATCCCGCGAGAATATGGCTCCGGAGTATATCGGTGCGCCCTGGAAACGTGCGGAGATGGAAGCGCTGGGGGCCGGGTTTCACCTGGAGCGGGGGCCGGTGGATCTCGGCGGGGGCATCATGACCACCGGGGAAATTCCCCGCGCCCCGCAGGCTGAAAAGTCGAAGTCACCTTTTTTGTTGAAAGAAAAAGAGCGCTTTACCGAAGACCGGCTCCTGGATGACCAGGCCCTGGTGGTGGAAAGCGGCGCCGGCCTTATCGTCTTGCTGGGCTGTGCTCATGCCGGGTTGATCGATACCCTGCAGCATGTTCTCTCTTTAACCGGAGAGCAGCGAATATATGCCTTTCTGGGGGGCACTCATCTCTTGCACACACCGGACGAGCAGTTAAGCCGAACGGTTGCTGCGCTGCGCCAGTTTGGCCTGGAGCTGATTGCCCCCTGCCATTGCAGCGGTTTCAGGGCGACCGTGGCCATGCACCAGGCTTTCGGGAAAAGGTGCCTGGATCACCAGGCCGGAAGTGTATTTGAGCTGCCACTAAAATCCACCCTGGCTTTCCTTTAAAACAAGGTTTGGAGACAGACCTGCCACAGACCTGCAAACGTAGCTCTCTCCCCAACTTGTATTGAAACTACAGGCCGGTTACAGTATAATAAAACAAAATAGAACAAAAATTCTGTTTTCCGAAGGGGGCTGATGGAGGTCAAACTCTGGGAAGCGAGTAATTTGAGTCCCCGTGTCCAAAAACTGCGCGATGAATACTGGTCTTTCTACGAACGGGAGTACTACCGCAATGAGGTCAACGCCTACGGCACCGGGGAGGAGTGGGACGAGCTTTACGCCCCTTACAACTGGGGGGTGGTGCCGGAAGTCTTCCCGTTCTTCCAGATTACCAGGGAAACGATGAAGGCGATGGCTGAAAGGGTGCGGCTTCCGGCATACTTTTACCGCCTCACCCTTGCCGAGCGGCGGGCCATTTTATTTAACGAGGTTCTCGAGAAACACCTTCCGGTACAGCTGCTTGAAGGGGAGCTGATCGCCGGATCTCATTTCAATACCGCATTATCAAAAACACTCGACCGGAAAGAGATGAGAGAGTATGTCCGGGAGAGCTACAGCTGGGTGGAGCGCCTGATCAAAACCCATGAAGCCGGTATCGGCAATGCCGGAGCAGTTCCCGGGCACCTGATCCCAAATTACCGCAAAGTTTTACAGAAGGGTTTTTCCGGGATTCTTGCTGAAATTGAAGAGAGGCTTGCTGCCGAAAGATCTCCGGAGAAGCGGGCTTACCTGAATGCGCTGAAAATATCGTCCGAAGCGCCGCGCATCCTGGCGGAACGCTACCGGGAGGTAATCGAGAGCGCTTTGTTAAAGGAAGAAGACCCGGAGCGCAAAGGAGAGCTGGTCCGGATGAGCGAGATCGTGGCGCGCGTGCCCTACGAGAGACCGCGCAGCTTCTGGGAGGCGCTGCAGGCGCTCTGGTTCACCCATATGCTGGTCATGGCCGCCGAGTCCTACCCGGGAGCGGGGCTCTCCTACGGCCGCATTGACCGTTACCTTTACCCTTTCTACATCAACGATATTGAAAGAGGGGTTTTGACCCGCGAATTTGCCAGGGAGCTGCTCCACTGCTTCTGGATCAAACATAACTACGTCTACGATTACCAGGGCCGGACGGCGCGCAACCAGGGGGTCAATTCCGGCTTTGGACAGCTGATCACCCTGGGAGGCTGCGGGCCCGACGGCGAAGATCTGAGCAACGAGCTGACCATGCTCATGCTCGAGGTAATCGATGAGCTCAACCTGCTCGAGCCGAAGCCGAATATCCGCATCCACCGGCGCTCCTCCGACGAGCTGCTGCACCGGGTGGCCCTCATGGTCAAAAAGTCGCAGGGGGCCCCGTTTATCCTCAATTTTGACGAGCTATCAATGCAGGGTCTGGTCTTTCAGGGCGTCCCCGCAGAAGAAGCCTGGGATTATGCCCCGGTAGGCTGTCTTGAAAATACGATGCAGGGAAACGACCGCTCCGGGACGGTCGACGTCAACCTGAACCTGGCCAAGGCGGTTGAGCTGGCCTTGAATGACGGCCGGGATCTGCAAAGCGGCCGGCAGGTCGGCCCGCGCACCGGCGATCCCGTAGCGTTCAACAGCGAAGAAGAGTTCAACCGCGCTTTTTACCGCCAGCTTGACTTCATTCTGGAGCAGATCATCGACCTGGCCTCGGAAGCCGACCGCATCCGGGCGCAGTATGACCCGGTTCCCTACCTCTCCCTGCTGGTGGACGGCTGCATCGGGCAGGCGGTTGATGTCAACCGCGGCGGAGCCCGCTACAAATTTATTACCGTTGAGGGGGTGGCCCTGGCCACGGCTGCGGATTCGGTGAGCGCGGTGCGCAAGCTGGTCTACCAGGAGCAGGCGGTGCCGGTGAAGAAGCTGGTCGAGGCGCTGCGCAGCGACTTTGCCGGAGAAGAGGAGCTCAGGCAGACCCTGCTCAACCGCGCCCCCAAGTACGGCAACGACGATCCTTTTGCCGACGGCACCGCCCGCGAGATCTCCCGCTGGTGGACCGAAAAAGCAATGACCAGGCTCTCACCGGCAACCGGGCGGCGCTTTCGGGGAGGTTACCTCTCCTGGAACTACTGGATCTCCTATGCTCCCCTGACCGCCTCCACACCGGACGGGCGGCGGCGGGGCGAGGCTCTCTCCAACGGGGTCTGCCCGGTCAACGGGGCGGACCGCGCGGGGCCAACCGCCGTGGTGCGCTCCGTGCGCAACCTTGGCCTGGAGACTGCGCCCAACGGCGCCTCGCATACGATCAGCTTTCATCCCTCCCTGCTGCGGGATGAAGAGCATCTGGCCAAATTTACCGGTTTTTTGCGGGCCTACCAGGAGACCGGGGGGACCGCCCTGCAGATCAACCTGGTGGATCCGGAGATGCTGCGCCGGGCTCGTGACAACCCGGCTGAATACGCCAACCTGCTGGTGAGGGTGACCGGCTACAACGCTTATTTTGTCCACCTGGGCGCCGAGATCCAGGAGGAGATTATCCGCCGCGAGGCTCACGCCATCTAGCCGCTGCACGTTCTCCGGTTTGGCCGGCAGCAGTCAGCATGTGAAAAGATTGCGGGAGGGGGAGAGGATTTGCTCAGCAAAGGACAGATCCGGTTGATCAACAACTTGCATCATCCCAAGTTCCTGGCCACGGTGGACCGGCAGGGTCAGCCCAATGTGGTCGTCGTCAGCAGCCTGGAATATTTTGAAGGGAAACTTATTTTTGGCAACCTGATGCTCTGGAAAACCGCCCGTAATTTGCAGGAAGACCCGGCGGTGGCCGTCCTGGTGATCGACCCGCAGCTGCATTATTTTTACCTGGAAGGAAGTTTTCTCGGTTTTACGGAGACGGGTCCGGCAGCGGAGCATCTTCGGAAGAGTGATATGGTCCGCTACAATGCCTACACCGGCTTCCGCAATGCCGGGATAATTGAAATTACACATGCCGGTCCCCTGTGCAAGCTCTCCCCGGCCCGGATCCTCGGAGAGTATCTGCGCAGCCGGGTCAGTTTCAAAGGGGGCCCGGTTCATTTTCCGCAGGCGGTGGCCGATAAATTTGCCGCCCTGAAAAGTATCAAGGTGGCCGCTTACTATAACAAAAAGTTGCACCTGGAGATAATACCGGCGGTGCGGTGCGGCGGTGACTGCCTGTATACCTTTACCGGCCTGCCGCCGGGGGTAAAATACGCCGCCAGCGTGATCACCCCGGAGGTGGTCTCTTTCCAGGTCAAGGGAGGGGTTAAGCGGGAAGGACTTCAGGTGGCCGAAGTATACGCCTGCGGCCCCCCGGTGCCCGGCAAACAGATCTACCCCCTCCCCCATAGTTAGTTGTCCCGGTGCCAGGCACCAAAACAACTAACCCGGTAGTGCTGCAAAAAAATATGGACAAAGGAGCCTGGCTGATGAACAAACCGGTTTTTGAAGAGGTGTTACCGCAACTGTTTCGGGCGGAGATCCCCCTGCCGAACAATCCCCTCAAGGCCACCAATTCCTATATCATCAAGGACAAAGAGCGCAACCTGATCATCGATACGGGGATGAACCTGGAAGAATGTCACACGGCGATGACGGCGGTATTGAAGGAGCTGCGGATTGACCTGGATCAGACCGATTTTTACATCACCCATCTGCACGTCGATCACCTTGGGCTGGTCGGTGAGCTGGCGGCGCGGTCTTCACGCATATTTTTCAACGAACCCGACGCCGGGATCGTGGCCTTGAACAATCTCTGGGAGCTTCTATTTCAAATGGCCGCACGGCACGGCTTTCCTAAAAATGAGCTGAAAGATGCGCTGGCCAGGCATCCGGCCAACCGCTACAGCGCCACCGGTCCCTTCGATTTTAAGCTGGTTAAAGAGGGGGACCGGCTTGCTTACGGCCCCTACACCTTTACCTGTGTCCATACTCCCGGCCATACTCCCGGGCACCTGTGCCTCTATGAACCGCACCGAAAATTGTTTGTTTCCGGCGACCATATCCTCGGTGATATTACCCCGAATATCTCGGCCTGGGATGATGCTGAAAACCCCTTGAAAATATACCTGCAGAGCCTGGACAAAGTATACCGGATGGAGATCGAGTTGCTTTTGCCCGGTCACCGGCGAATTGTTTCCGATTGCCGGGGGAGAATCCTCGAGCTGAAGAAGCACCATGAAGAGAGGCTGCAGGAGGTGGCCTCGATCATCAAAACCATCGGGCCGGGCAGCGCCTACGAGGTCGCCGCGCAGATGGAATGGGATATTGATACCCGCATCTGGGAACATTTCCCTGCTACCCAGAAATGGTTTGCCATCGGCGAGGCCATTGCCCATGTCCGCTACCTGGAGGATGCCGGTACGGTCCGGAGAAAACAGCAAAACGACACGGTTTTATTTCATATATCCTCTTGATCATTGATCGTAATCGTCACCTGTGCGATACTTGGTTTGGGTCGAGGCATGCCTCGCACCTACGGTTTCAGGCCCCGGTGGAGCGGGGGAAAATAATAAAATACGAAGTTAACCCAGGAACAGAAAAAGGAGCAGACATGATCACAGAAAACGAAAAAGAGGTATTGTTATTTTTAGAGAAGCTGAATATCACCTATACCCGTCACGAACATCCCCCCGTTTATACGGTTGAAGAGGCAAGCAGGTATTACGACCAGATGAAAGGAGCCCAATGCAAAAACCTCTTCCTACGCAACAGCAAGGGGAACAGGCACTACCTGGTCATCCTTGAAGATTCAAAAAGAGCGGATTTGAAACAGCTTGCCGAAAAGGTCGGTGAAAGCAAACTCAGCTTCGCCTCGGCGAAGAGGCTTTTCAAATACCTCGGTGTGGAAGCCGGGTCCGTCTCCGCTTTCGGGCTGATCAATGATCGGAATAAAGAGGTTGTTGTCGTTCTGGACAAGGACCTGCAGAATGAGGATTGGATCAACTTTCACCCCAATGTCAACACCGCCACGCTGACGATCAGCCGTGACGACTTTATGCGCTTCCTGGAGCACTGCGGCAACCGTCTTTTAACGTATTAACAAAAGCAGCTCACCGCTCTCTTTTTGTCATCCTTGAGCATTTTATTACGGAGCGAACACAGTTCACCTGGCCCGGGTTGCCCACAGCCGCTAAGACAGTCTGAT
>CAZPET010000115.1:0-5794 GCA_964585625.1 uncultured Syntrophomonadaceae bacterium | reverse complement strand
AAATTCGCCAGGAGGTGAACTGCCGTTGAAAAGAATAAACCTTTTTAAATTTATTATTGATATCTTGATCGTCCATGCAGGATATATCGCAGCATTTTTCATACGCTATGGCGGTTTACCCGCCGCGAACTGGAATGCTTATCTGTATATGGCTCCCTGGCTTACCATCGCTGCGGCAGTGCTTTTTTGTGGGTACGGATTTTATACGCCTCTCCGCCGGAACTGGGATGAAATCATCTCGGCGGTGATCTGCGCCCTGGCCCTGCTTTTCCTGAGCGCTCTGGCTCTCTCTTATTTGCTCTATCAGTTTGCTTTTCCCCGCGTAATTATATTTTTAGCTACAGTAATCCAGTTTATCTTACTCTTTGCTTGGCGTAACCTGACCTATAAATATTATCAAAAGCGTTTCGGGCCGCTGCATTTTTTGATCATCGGTTCTGGTGCCGACGCGCTGGAGAGAGCCCGGCTTTTTTCTGAAGAGGATAGTGAGATGTACCGGGTCGCCGGACTCTTGATCGAAAACTCCGGTGAGCTGGAGGAACAGGAGCTTGACTTTCCGGTGATTGTTTCCTATGACAGTCTTCCCGAAGCGCTGGATACATTCCAGCCCAACAGCGTCATTTTGTGCACCGGAATCCCGCAGAGGCTGCGCCTGAAATTGCTGGCGGAGGTGCTGACCGCAGGTCTGCAGGTCTTTGTTATCCCCGACCTATATGAAATCCTTCTTTACAAGTCGCATCTCGAGCAGATAAACAGCTTCCCTGCCCTTCAACTGGTTGGCTATTTCCACGTGCAGAATCCTCTCTGGAAAAGAACAGTGGATCTTTTTTTGGTATCGTTATGCGCTCTACCCGCCGGTTTGCTGGTCTGCCTGGCTGCCCTGGCGCTTAAAATCGAATCTCCACGGAAGCCGGTGTTATACCGCCAGAAGAGAGTAACCCGGGGGGGGAGGGTATTTGATTTACTGAAGCTGCGGACGATGATCCCCGATGCGGAAAAAGGGACCGGGCCGGTTCTATCGAACGGAAACGATACACGGGTTACCGCTGTCGGCCGCCTTCTCAGGGCGACCCGGATTGACGAGCTGCCCCAACTATGGAATGTGCTCAAAGGCGAGATGAGCTTTGTCGGCCCCCGCCCTGAACGCCCCTTTTTTGTGGAACAGTTTGTTCAGGAGATCCCGGGATATAAATACAGGCACTACGTGAAAGGCGGCATTACCGGGTTGGCACAGGTGGAAGGGAAGTACAGCATCTCTGCGAACGACAAGTTGCGTTTTGATCTGATATATGCTCAAAACATGTCACCTTTGAGTGACCTGCGCATTCTTCTGCATACCGCCAAGGTAATGCTTCTGAAACGTAAATCAATTTAAAATTTGCTCCTTGGCTGACGATTTTCCAGATTGATTGGCTTAAGTATTTATTGCTATATGCAGGATTTATGCTTAAATTGTGGAATGACTTAAACTGTCTTATAATTATTTACCGCGAAACGAGGGAATTAAATGGCTAACTCTTACCGCAACGAAATCAGCCTGAAGGAAGTATGGGAAACTTTATGGAAAGGGAAATATATGATCGCCGGTTTTACGATCGGCTTTATTGTGCTTGGCATCATTTTAAGCTTTTTCGTTGTCCCAACAGCCTATGAAGCAACGGTACATGTGGACCCCTCTTCCTATGGGATCGGTCATACCGAATTACTGCACGAAGCCAGGCGGGTCTCCATCGTAGGGGCAGTAGCAGGGGAATTTGCTGAAAAACCCTCCAGCTTGCATAAAGGATCCACTCTTGAATCTGTAAAAGATACCCGCTACATTAAGATCAAAGTTGTTTATCACGACCGGGATGCAACCCTTGGCGCGGCAGAAAAGATCGGACTTGATATTTTGCAACTGGCACGGGAGATGCGCCAGGAGAGGCTTTTCAAAGATAAAGAGCGCACTGAAAGGCTGCTTGCATTTTTGGAGCAGGAGCCGCTAGTTGATGAATCAAACAGCTCCGGGGATGGCCGACAGGTCGATCGGGTAGTTTACCTCGAGATTGATCCTGTTAAAAAAATGCAACTGGAGCAGAAAGCTGAAGCGCTGGCCCGGCTAAGATCGATTAACTTTGAACTCTATGAAGTTATGTCCCACCCGGATTACGAGCCTGAAAACTGGCTTCTTACTTCACCGGTAGTCGGAAAACCGGTTAACAAAACAATCTATATCATCCTGGCCGCTTTTTTTGGGTTTGCATTTTCCTGTTTCATTGCTCTAATACGCGAATCCTGGGCTGCTGAAACACCTGAGGCGGAGCGGAATTCAGCCGTTTAATCATAGTATAAAAAGATGAAAGGAGCTGTCCAAAATCAACCAGGACAGTTCCTTTTCGATCAATTGTGCAGGAATATGGGGTATAATGAAGAATATTAAGTATTTTATGAGATTGATTTACGAAGGTGAGGTTGTCATGCATTACCAAAAACATTTTATCCTCTTCTGTCTGATATGGGTATTGATATTTCTCACCGCAGGCTGCAGACCGGTGGGAGAGAACAACAGCATTGACCGGGATGCCTTTCAGGCTTTAGAAAAGTACATCTACCAGATTGTCCCGGCGGTTGAGGGTGCAAAATATGACATTGACCAGTGGGTTCAAGATATTTCCGATCCGCAGATGTTGGGGTGGCTGGAATGCGATGCCGAGGTTATTGCTGAAATCAACGACCGTCATTTGAATGATAATTTTCCCGATTCTGCAACAATAGAAAGCTGGAACGCTGTTCCGGTAATCAGGGGCGACCGGGAATGGACCATTGAAGGGTGGGAAATGGCTTTGCTGGTGGAGAAAATTACATCGTCTACAATGAAACTGGCTTTGCAGCTGCAAAGCATATCCCAGGCCGGAGAGAAGGCCACTGAAAAAGAGAAGCGTGATCTGGGTGAGGTTATTGAAGAAGCTTATCAAACTGCCGATCAGTTGCGATCCCTCTTAGGATTTGCTGAATGAACCGGTAAAAATGATCAAGATCAAGAAAATCGATAAAGGGTGGTTGACTAATTATCCTGATATAATATACAAATCCCTTTATTACCCCTAAATCAGAAAGGGATCTTCTTAGGTTATTGGGGGTGTATTTGCAGGGATTCTGTATATTTATGTAGAAACTGATGCCGGTTTAAAACATATAAATAGGTGGAGATCAATTTGTCCCTAAATGGTAAGAGCGTCATGATCACAGGTGGTTCGCAAGGCATCGGCAAAGCCGTGGCCAATGCCTTTTTTAATGAAGGTTGTTCCCTGACGCTGGTGTCGCGGAATAGAGAGGAACTGGAAAGGGCGCGCCGGGAGATCGCCGGCCCCTCCACCCGGGTTGAGATCTACCCCGCCGACGTTTCGCAGGAGCAGCAGGTCAATGGAGCGGTAGAGCACCACTTGCGCAGCTTCGGCACGGTGGATATCCTGGTCAACTGTGCTGCGATATATGGTCCCATCGGTCCCGCCGTTTCGGTTAACAGCGAGAGCTGGTTGGAAACCGTCCGGATCAATCTCTTCGGCACCTTCCTCTGTATCAGGGCGGTTCTGCCCAGCATGATCTCCGCGCGCAAAGGCAAGATCATCAACTTTTCCGGCGGGGGATCGGTGTCGCCGTTCCCGCGTTTCAGCGCCTACAGCGCCGCCAAGGCGGCGGTAGTCAGGCTTACCGAGACCCTGGCCCACGAAGTAGCAGAGTTCAATATTGAGATCAACGCGATTGCCCCGGGAGCGGTGAACACCCGTATGCTTGACCAGGTGCTCGCCTCAGGTGAAGCGGCCGGCAGGGAATTCCTGGAGAAGTCTCACCGCCAGAAAGAGGAGGGCGGTGTGCCGCCGCAAAAGGCGGCCGAGCTGGCGCTATTCCTGGCCTCACCGGCCTCGGACGGTTTGACTGGCCGGCTGATCAGCGCTGTCTGGGACAGTTGGCGGGAGATACCCGAACATCTTGAGGAGATCCGGTCTTCCGACGTCTATACCATGCGGCGGATCCTTCCCGCAGACAGGGGATACCCATGGTAAAGGACGGCCGGATTGGGGTTGCCCTGATAGGGGCCGGGCTGCAGGGCAACCGTTACGCTGCAGCGTTAAAATCGGTTCCAGGAACCGTGATTGCGGCTGTTGCCGACAGTGACTTGCGGCGGGTGGAAAGCCTGGCGGTTGAAACCGGAGCGCGTCCCCTTTCGGATTGGGCGAAAGTTCTGGAGATGCCCGGAGTCGACGCTGTTTTAATTACCACCCCGCCGCATCTTCACGCCTCCATGGCTGTCGCCGCACTGAGGGCGGGCAAACATGTTCTCTGTGAAAAACCGCTGGCGCTGTCGCTCGAAGAAGCGGCGGCGATGCTCCGGGCGGCGCAAGAGAACCGCCTGGTCCTCGGTTGCGGCTTCAACTACCGGCACCATCCGGGCATCAGGCAGGCCAAAACCTGGCACGATCAAGGGGAAATCGGGGAGCTTATTTTTATGCGCTGCCGACACGGTATCATCGGCAGGCCCGGCTATGAACAGGAATGGCGATGTAAACCAGGTTTGTGCGGCGGCGGGCACCTGATGGAACAAGGCATCCATGTACTGGACCTGTTTCGCTGGTTTGCCGGTGACTTTCACCGGGTAACAGCCTTTACCGCCACCGGTTTCTGGGAGATGGCTCCCCTGGAAGACAACGCTTTTTGTCTCCTGGAAACAGCAAAGGGGCAGATCGCTTCGCTCCACTCCAGCCTTACCCAATGGCACAATCTTTTCTCTTTTGAAGCTTACGGTCGCGACGGTTACGTTCAGGTGGAGGGGCTTGGAGGCAGCTACGGCACTGAACAGGCCATTTTGGGCAGGCGGGATTTCAACCGCCCCTTTACCGAGAAGATCGTTGATTACCGGGGGCAGGATCGCTCCTTTGCTGAAACCTGGCGCGAATTCCTGGCTGCGGTGCGAGGTGAAAGCAGTGAACCTTTAAACAGTGCCCGCGACGGCTATGAAGCGCTTAAGCTTGTCCTAACCCTTTACCGTTCCGCCCGTGAAGGCGTTGTGGTGAAGCTTTAGCGCATGCTTCCGCCCTCCGCCCGGAACGCCTTTTTTTGCGAAATGATCATTGACTTTCCTGCAATGCCATAATATAATTGTTCACATGACGAACGTTCACGAAGTAAACGTTGAGTTTGAAGAGAGCGCCAAAAAGGAGCACAAGCTGCTGTCCTATCTACATAATCATGAAATCACTTCACAGCGCAAGATCGCTTCCGGGACAGGGCTGTCTCTCGCCACGGTAAACATGCTTTTAAAAAGAGCAATCAAAAGAGGCCTGGTGAAAATCGAACGCTTGAACCGCCGCAACCTTCGCTACATGCTTACCCCCAGCGGCATGGCCGTGATGACACGGCTCGCTTATAATTATGTAACCTACTCTTACCGACTGATCAACCACTTGATCGCCTTTGTGCAGCAGCTTGTGGCTGAAGCAAGGTCCGGGCCTGGTACAACCGAGGTGGTCCTGGTCGGCGGGAAGGATTATCTTTACGAACTGCTGACCGAAGCCCTGGAGCGCGAAGAAGCGCCCTTCAGGTTTTTCGCTGAGAGTAAAAAACTGCCCGATACTTTAACGGATCCCCTAATCATTGTCTGGGATTACCAGGTCGAGCAGGCCCTGAAACATAAGCCTTACCGGGTAATCAACGTTCTGCTTTATTTATAGGCTTTTTATTAATTTCGATACCGGAGGTTTCCATGAGCAATCTACAATTACGGGAAACTGTTATCGAACCGGGACGCTTCAACAAG
>CAZPET010000114.1:0-5808 GCA_964585625.1 uncultured Syntrophomonadaceae bacterium | reverse complement strand
ACAATATCGCCGCCCTGAAAAGCACCCTCCGGCAGGCGGCGCGGATGAAAGGCCCTGTGCTGGTGCATGTTCTCACGGAGAAAGGAAAGGGTTACCGTTATGCCGAGGCGGCGCCCGAACGCTTTCACGGGATCGGTCCATTCGACCTGAGCAACGGCCTGCCGCGGAGTAAAAAAACGGGCCCGACTTACACCGAGGTTTTCGGAAGGACGATGCTGAAACTGGCCGCGGAAAATCCAAAAATTGTCGCGCTGACGGCGGCGATGACAGGGGGCACGGGATTGAGCAAATTCGCGAAACAGTTTCCGCACCGTTTTTACGATGTCGGCATCGCCGAGCAGCATGCCACCGGACTGGCCGCCGCCCTCGCTTCCGGGGGCTTGAAGCCGGTTGTCGCGGTCTATTCCACCTTTCTCCAGAGAGCTTATGATCAGATGATTCACGACGTCTGCCTGCAGAAACTGCCGGTTGTATTTGCCGTTGACCGGGCCGGTATTGTCGGCGAGGACGGCGAAACACACCAGGGAATTTTTGATCTTTCTTACCTGCGCAGTATCCCGCAGATGGCGGTAATGGCCCCCCGCAATGAGGATGAACTGCAGCATCTGCTCTATACCGCTCTCTACGGCGCTCCCGGACCGGCAGCGCTGCGCTACCCCCGGGACAAAGGCGAAGGGGTCGAGCTGCATGAACCTCATCTGCTGCCGTGGGGCAAGGGCGAACTGCTGCGGGAGGGTGAAGACCTTCTGATTGCCGCTGCCGGCACCACCGCCAATGCCGCCCTGGATGCAGCGGAGAGGCTTTCCAAAGAGGGAATTGAAGCGGCGGTGATCAATGCCCGTTTTATCAAGCCGCTTGACGAAGAGCTGATTCTCGAATGGGCGGGCAGGTGCGGCCGCGTGCTCACGGTGGAGGAGAATACCCTTACCGGAGGGTTCGGCAGCGCCGTGCTCGAGCTTCTGGCTGCACGCGATCAGATCTTGCCGGTGCACCGCATTGGAATAGGCGACCGCTTCGTCGAACAGGGCCCGCGCGCGATGATCCTCTCTCTCTGCGGCCTCGATGCGGAGGGAATCTTCCGGGAAGCGCTTTCTTTTACCGGCGCCGGGGTGCCGGAAGGTGCGCGTTGAAAAAAAGGCAGGGCCGCGAGCGGCTGGACCTTTTGCTCCTAGAACGTTTTCCCGGCCTCAGCCGCAACCGCGTCCGGGCGGAGATCATGTCCGGCCGCGTGCTCGTTGAGGGTCAGGTCTCTTCCAAGCCGGGGATGCTCTATCCGCGCGATGCGCAGATCACGCTTTTGGAACCGGGGCAGCGCTATGTCAGCCGGGGCGGGTTCAAGCTGGCCGGCGCGCTGGATGACCTCGGACTGGCGGTCGAAGGCCGCACCGTTCTCGATGTGGGGGCCTCCACAGGGGGGTTTACCGACTGCCTGCTGCAGCGCGGCGCCGGCCGGGTAATAGCCCTCGACGTCGGTTACGGACAGCTCGACTGGAGCCTGCGTCATCATCCGCAGGTGACCGTAATGGAGCGCTTCAATATCCGTCATCTCAGGCCGCAGGATCTTGCCGAAATGCCGGATTTGGCGGTGATCGATCTCTCTTTTATCTCGCTGAAGCTGGTCCTGCCGGTTTTAAGGGAAAATGGAATCCCCGTGATCCTGGCCCTGGTCAAGCCCCAGTTCGAGGTCGGGCGCAGCGAGGCCGGCAAGGGGAAGGGCGTTATTCGCGATCCGCATCTGCACAGGGCCGTGCTGCGGGACCTGATCGGCTTCGCCTGTGATGCGGGTTACTGTGCCGCCGCTCTCACCTTCTCGCGCCTGCCGGGCCCCAGGGGCAACCTGGAGTTCTTTATCTATTTGAAGATTAGTG
The DNA here is from genome assembly GCA_964585625.1 of uncultured Syntrophomonadaceae bacterium. Lineage (GTDB taxonomy): Bacteria > Bacillota > Dethiobacteria > DTU022 > DTU022 > JAAZIN01. Next base: position 3,940 of record CAZPET010000114.1, on the reverse strand, counting down.
ACGGCGGTTGCTCCTGCCCGGTGGAGATTGAAGAAGAGATCTCGGAAGTGGTCAACCGGGCCCACCGTGAACTGGTAAAATAATCCGCAGCAAAAAGGAATTGAAATGAGCCCGGCGAATATTAAATATAGCTGAACGCCGGGTGGTGATCGCTTGCGCTGGCCTCAGGATTATCTCTGGTTGCTGCTTCTGTCCGGGACCTATCTCCTGATCTACCTCTTCAACCGGAAACGGCGGCGCCGCTCAAAAACGCCGCGGCGGGCCGGGAGCCCGCTAACCCGACGGGAACAGAAGGCCTGGCATGAACTGCAGGCCGGGGGTTACCGGTTGGACGAGATCCATCCGTCAATGCCGGTGACAATGACCATGGGCGGGAAAAAAAAGAATTTCAATTATGAAGGTAATTTTATCGTCTCCAAAGGCGACGAGAGTTTTTTGGTAAAGGTGATCAAAGGGGACAGTCCGCTGACCTGGGCCGGCCTGCGCCGGGAACTGCTCCTTGACTGCCTTTTCTTTCAAACAGATGGGGTCTTCTTCTATCATGAAGAGAGAGGGCAGCTGGAAGAGGTTCGCTTTGCTTTTCAAAGTGAACAGAAGGGTAAAGAGCGGTTGCTCCGGAAAGCGGCGCTGATCCTGCTGATCATCATCGGGATTGTAATTCTGGGGTACCTGTTGAAAGGCTCCATTTTCTAAAGGAGGCATTTATGCGCGGCATTGGACTGATTCCGAACTGGCAAAAAGAAAATTCAGCACTGGTTGTGGAACGAATCTGCGATTTTTTCAAGCAGCGCAATATATTATTGCTGGCCGCCGATTCCCGGCAGACTGATTACCAGGCTGCGGGCTCCCTGGCAGAGAGGCTGGAGAGCTGGCGCGGCCGGGTGGGGATGCTGATCGTTGTCGGAGGCGACGGGACCATTCTCAGGGCGGCCCGCGACCTGGCGCACTGGGATGTGCCCATACTGGGGATCAATGTCGGGCATAAGGGTTTCCTGGCCGAGATCGAAGTTGAGCAGATGGACCGCTACCTGCAGTATATCCTCGCGGGACAGTATCAATTTCTCGAGCGGATGATGCTCGAAGCCACGGTGCAGCGCGAAGAGCGGGTGCTGGGGCGCTTTATCGCCCTGAACGATATCGTCATCTCGCGGGGGCCGTTTTCCAGGATTCTCACGCTGAATACTTTCATCAACGATGATTTTCTGGAGAGCTATTCCGGGGACGGGGTCATCGTGGCCACGCCGACCGGCTCAACCGGCTACTCCCTATCCGCCGGCGGCCCCATCGTCAACCCTTCCCTGGAGCTCATCGTGATTACCCCGATCTGCCCGCACAGCCTGAACAACCGGGCGGTCATCGTTACCGTCGGGGAGCAGATCCTGATGCGGGTCGACTCCCGCCAGGCCCAGGTGGTGCTGACCGCGGACGGACAGGTCGGCTTTGCCCTGGAAGACGGTGATGAAATTGTGGTCAAGAAGGCGGAGCAAAAAGTGAAGCTGGTTCATTTCGGGGATAACTCTTTTTACCGGCTGCTGCACCAGAAGTTAAAAGGCTGAGCGGCAGGGAGACGGAAGGAGGAGAGGCCGGGTGCTCGTGGAGATGCGGGTCTCGCAGTTCGCCCTGATCGAAGATCTCACCCTGAAGTTTGGACCGGGCCTGAATATTCTAAGCGGGGAGACCGGAGCGGGAAAATCAATTGTCATCGGGGCGATCAACCTGCTGCTGGGGGAGCGCGCGGTTACCGAGCAGATCCGCCAGGGTGAAAAGAGCGCCTTTGTCGAGGGAATATTTGTATGCCCCGGCGCCTCTTTGGAGATCGATGCTCTCCTTGAAGAGGCCGGCATTGAATCGGGAGAAACGCTGATTGTTGCCCGGGAAATGTCGCGCAGCGGCCGCAGCGTTGGAAGGGTGAACGGGAGGGCGGTACCGATATCTTTTCTAAAAGAGATCGGACAGCTGCTTGTAGATCTGCACGGGCAGCATCAGCACCAGTCACTTTTACGGCCGGATTATCACCGGGAGCTGCTCGACTCCTTCGGCGGTGAAAAGTGTGCCGGCTCCCGCCGTCGGGTGGAGAGCTTCTTCCGGCGGCGGCAGGAGCTGATCGCGCAGCTCGCCGGCCTGGGACACGACAGCGCGGAGCGGGAGCGGCGCATGGATATTCTCTCTTTTCAGATCAACGAGATCGAAGCGGCGAAGATCGAGACGGATGAAGAAGAGAGGCTGTTGAAAGAAGAAAAGATCCTGGCCCATGCGGAGAAGCTGGGCGAGCTCGTTGCAAACGCTTACAGCGGAATTTACCGGGGCGACGAGCGCAGCGACGTCCCCCCCCTGATTGACATTCTCGCCGCTTCGCGGGGGCAGCTGCAGGAGGCGGCGCAGATTAATGAAAAACTGGCCCCCCTGCTGGGGATACTCGAAAGCGCGGCCGCGCAGCTCGAAGAGGTCTCTTTCGTGCTGCGCGATTACCGGACCGCTTTTGAATACAACCCCGCCGAGCTGTCCACCGTGCAGAACCGCCTGGAGCAGCTGCAAGGTTTGAAAAGAAAGTACGGCCGGACGGTGCCGGAGGTGATTGACTTCGGGCGCCGGGCGGCGGAAGAGTTGACCCGGCTGCAGAACAGCGAGACGCTGGCCCGGGAACTTGAAGAGGAGATTGAAGCAGCCGCAGAGCAGCTTGCAGAGGCCTCCCGGCAGTTGAGCTTGCTGCGCCGCGAGGCGGCGGAGCTCCTGGAGCCGCCCCTGGGAAGCGCTCTCCAGGAGCTGGCCATGCCCAAAGCCCGCTTCACCGTAGACATTACCCCGCTGGATAATTTTACGCCGCAGGGGAAGGACCGGGTGGAATTTCTCTTCTCGGCAAACCCCGGCGAAGAGGTTAAACCCCTGGCGAAAATCATCTCGGGCGGAGAGATGTCGCGGGTGATGCTCGCCGTGAAGACGATCTTTGCCGGGCAGGAGCGCATCCCCACGCTCATCTTCGACGAGGTCGACGCCGGGATCGGCGGCGCGGCGATCCAGGCCGTGGCCGAAAAGCTGGCCCTGCTGGCGGTCCATCATCAGATCATCTGCGTCACCCACAGTCCCCAGATAGCCGCCATGGCGGACAACCATGTGAGGCTTTACAAGGAGCTGGCCGGGGAGCGCACCCTGACCAGGGCGGAGCAGCTGGATCCGGAAGAGAGGCGCACCGAGATCGCCCGCATGCTCGATGGAGCGGAGATCGACCGGGCCGGCCTGCAGCATGTTGACAGCCTGCTCGGACGGGCGGAGCGGTTCAAAAAAGAGGCGCGGCCTTAACCCGGGGGAGGAAATGAAATGCGGCTGGCTGATATGATGACCCGCGATTTTGCCACCCTTCAACCCGGCGACACTTTGAAAAAAGCGGTGCGGATGCTCCGCAGCAGCCAGCGCGACGGTCTGCCGGTTTTAAACGACGATGGGACCCTGGCCGGTATTTTTACCAAGACCAACCTTTACGACGCCCTCCTGAAAGCGAGCAATCTCGACGAGCCGGTCTACAGGTTTTACAACCGCAACGTGGTCAAGATCCCGGTGGGCCTGACCTACACCGAAGTGATCGATGCCGTGCACCGCATCCCCGTGGGCACCGGCGTGGTCGTGGAGAAAGACGGCTCCGTGGCCGGGCTTTTCACCAAGGTGGAGCTGATCACCTCGCTGTTCAGAGAGGAGCGCATGCTTAACGCCCGCCTGAGGGCGGTCTATCAGGCCATGCACAACGGCCTCATCTCCGTGGACAGCTCCTGCCGCATCAACCTGATCAACCGCGCCGCCGCCCAGCTCTTCGGGCTTGACGGCGAGAGCGCCGCCGGCCGCCGCCTCGACGATCTGCTGCCGGGACTGAATATGGAAAGGCTGCTCCAAAAAGGAACGGTGGAGATCGGGGCAAAATACTCCTACGGCGGCGCGGCCACCGTGGTCA
>CAZPET010000113.1:0-5811 GCA_964585625.1 uncultured Syntrophomonadaceae bacterium | reverse complement strand
GAGCGGCTCGACTTCGCCGAAAAGAAGGCGTATGTCCGCGCTGTCCGGGTGAATTACTTTACCGATGCCAACCTCTCCGTCGATCTGAAGGTCCTCGACACCTTTACCCGCGAAGAAAAGAGGGTTCAGCGCGCCTGGGGCGAGGTCCGGATCAATGCGCTGGTCTCCATGTTCAAGAAGATCCGCTTCAATACGCATGAAAACCTGGGCACCGGACCGGTAAACCTGCCGGAAACAGAGATGCATACCACCGCGTTCTGGCTATCCTTCCCCCCGGCCTCGCAGGGAGGGCTCACACCGGCGGCTCTCGAGGCGGGGCTGCTGGGCCTGGCCAACCTGATCCCGCAGATCGCCTCGCTCTTTATTATGGGTGACCCCCGCGACCTGCGCGCGGTGAGCCAGGTCAAGGCCCCCTTCACCGGGATGCCGACCCTTTACCTCTATGACAACTATCCCGGCGGCGTCGGCTACAGCGAGCTCCTCTACCGGATCTACCGGGAGATCTGCCGGGCAGCCTATGAAGCCATCCTCAACTGCCGCTGCAGCATGGGCTGCCCCTCCTGTGTCGGGGCTGCCGAGCAAACCGGCGCGGACGGCAAGAACTATGCCCGGCAGCTGCTGGAGGTTGTTCTAGATGAGAGATGAGCTCCGCTCCCGCCTGGAGAGGCTGCAGCGCTCCGGCGAGCTCGGCCCGGCCCGGCCGGCATATGAACCCGCGGGAAGGGATCTTCCGGGAGAGCACTTTCTCTTTCCGGGAGAGGAGAACCTGGGCCGGACCGCCTCCGGCTGCTGTTATCTGCGAGAGCTCTCGTTCCCCCTGAACCGGCGGCACGGCGCTTATACCCTCGAAGAGAGCCTCGATTGCAGCGGCAGCGACCTGGCCCTGCCGGCGCGCGACCGGAGCCTGCCGGCGATCGAACCGGCCCGCTTCCTCTTTCTTGATGTCGAAACCACCGGACTTTCCGGCGGCACCGGCACCTGGGTCTTTTTGATCGGCCTGGGCTGGCTGGCAGGCGACTCTTTTCGCATCCGCCAGTATTTTTTAAGACATCCCGCCGAAGAAGAGGCCATGCTGCACCATTTTGCCGCTTTCGCGGCCCCTTTCTGCGGGCTGATCACATTTAACGGGAAGGCTTTCGACCTCCCCTTGATCCAGACCCGCCAGGTTCTAAGAAGAACAGAGCATCTGACCGCGCCGCGCGATCATCTCGATCTGCTGATCTGCGCGCGCAGCCTCTGGAGAGAGCGCTTCCCTTCGCGAAGCCTCGGTTTTCTTGAAGGGTCGCTTCTCGGATTTCAGCGACACGGCGATATTCCCGGCGAGGAGATCCCGGCTGTCTACTTCAACTACCTCCGCCGCGGTGAAACCGGCCTTCTGAAAAAGGTGTTCGAGCACAACGTCTACGACATTCTCTCCATGGCTGTGCTGCTCGGCCGGGTCGCCTCCACCGCCGCATCTGAAAAACCGGAGCACCCCGCGGAATGTTACTCCCTGGGAAGGCTCTACCACGAGGCCGGGCATATCGAAAAGGCGCAAAACTATTACCGGCAGGTCATCGACAGCGGCGCAGGCGTCCTGGAGGAGGCGGCGCTCTCTCAGCTGGGCTTGCTATGCAAAAAGTCGGGAAACTGGACGGAAGCGGTCGCCTGGTGGCAGGAGCTGGCCGGCCGGGGCGGCACAAACCTGGACGCTTATGTCGAACTGGCCAAGTATTACGAGCACCGGGCCCGCGATTATTTGACAGCTCTCGACTGGAGCAGCCGGGCCCTGGCCGAAGCATGCCGCCGCGGCGGCATCCCTTTTAGCAGCCCCTGCCACCCCGCGGCGCTGCGGCACCGGATCAACCGGCTAAACGCGAAAATTGAGCGGCAGGAATCGTCTCCAGGGGTAGAAGCTGTCGAATAAGGACCTTCAATTGCCCGATTCCAGAATCAGATCGATAATCCAGCTGTTTTCGGGAGGGCAGCCGGGGATGAAGTTTTTGAGGCGGCCGCGCCGCCGGGTGCAGTTGCCGACCAGGATCGGCTCCCCGGGCAGATTTTCTTCAGGCGGGAACCCGGTAACGATGGTCTTGCCGGCAAGAGCAGCCAGCGCATCCCGCGCTTTCAATTCTACAAGCACAGAGATAACCGTGTTGCGGCAGCCGCTGCAGGTGCCGCTGCCGATGCGGAGACTTCCGGGATCTATTTCTGTCAAGATCTCCGATTCAGAGCAGCGCTTGAACCTGCGCCGCACCGATTCCCACGGCAGGCCGGCAATCTCGATCTCTTTCAGATCGGCAGTCCCCAGTCCCATTTCAGCCGCCAGCGCCGTCGCCGGAACCTCTTCAGGCCGGTAGCCCATGATCAGACCGGCCACCGTATCCAGAGCAACCATGTCCCGGCCGGCGATGACCAGATCCATCTCCACCGGATCCCCGTAAACCGGGCCGACGCCTTCCTGGGTATAGATGCCGTCGAGAATGGTGAAAGAGGGCTTGAAAAATGCGGCCACTTCGGGAATGGCGCGGAAAAGAGCCCGCCGGTGTATCTCTTTTTTGGAGCTGTCGGCGAGCAGCCCCTTCAAGTTTTTCAGGCTCAACGTCACCTCGGTCTGATCGTGCGTCTTCATGACCGGCAGGTTGATCAATACATCGGCCGTGAGAGCCGGTTGAAATACTTCCATCTGCGGCAGCACGGTGGCTGCCGGGTTTTTTACCCGCACAACTTTCTCTTTCTTTAGATCCAGAACGGGATATCCCTCGCGGCGCAGCTGATCGTAGCCCATGAATGAGATTACCGCCTCGGTATCGGAGCCCATTCCGGCCGCATCGGCAATTACCGGAGCGGCTCCTCTTTCCAGGACCATCTCCGCCACCGCCCGGCAGAGCTGCGGATGGGTCACCGCGCCGCTCTCCCTGGTATAGGGGATCTCCACCAGGTTGGGCTTCAGCAGCACCGTCGCCCCGGGCCGGACCGGCTCCGGCAAACCTCCGGCCAGGGCCACCGCCCGGCGCACTGCGGCAGCGATATCCTCCCTGCCGGGATGCGGCGGGGTGCGCACTATGCTGATCACCGGTCTGGACACTGTCTCATCCTGCCTCCAAGAAATATCTTCTGTTTATTATAGCAAATTTGGCGCTGCGTGCCGCAATTTACGGCCCTGCATGCTGCTGCAATCCTGTGGAAAACTAAGGATACCTTGAATTCGAAATGAGGTGTTCCGGTGCAGCGTCTTACTTCGTTGATTGCCCTCTGCCTGTTTACTTTGCTTTTCTGCTCCGTTGCCTCGGATTTACAGAAGGAAAATTCTTTTTCACCTGAAAATAATGAAGAGCCCACTGCTCATCCCGTGGAAAAATATTTTCACCTGGTCGAAAAGAAAGCAATCTTCCGGAGAAACCCCGGTCTATCTTTTCGCGCCGGGGAGAAACAGCCTGATTCAAGCACGGCTCTCCCGGAGAAGAAGGAGATCGAGAACGATAAAGCGGGGCCGGCGGAGGAGCCGGAAACAGCAGCAGCAGAAAATCCTCCCCTAAAAAAGGAAAGACCTCCTGCCGGCCTGCTGCCGGGCGAAGAGAAAAACAGCATACACTTTCTTTTAATCGGGCGGTGGTGGGAAGATCCTGCCGCGGAGGTACTGATGATAGTCACCCTGGTCCCGGAAGGCTGCGCCAGGCTTACGGCGCTGGATCCGTCCACCGGGGTTGAACTGGAAAAGAAGCCCTGCCCCATCGGCGAGCTGCTGGAGCGGGGGGGCAGCCGCGACCAGCTTTACCTGGCCGTAACCTCTTTAACAGGGTTGACACCCCAGTTTTACATCGATCTGAATTTACACGGCTTCGTGGAGATGATCGCTCTCCTGCAAAAAGAAGGCCGCGGCGGCGCATCGTCCCGCAGCGGGACAGCGTCTCCGCCTGAAACCGGTTTTGACGGAAACGAAGTACTGTTATTGCTGAATGACGCCTCGCTGCCAACCGCAACCAAGGAAGAGATGCTGGTTGAGCTTCTGCTTGCCGCCTGCGAGATCCAGTTTACCAGGTTGGGCCTGAAACTGCTCTGGATGGGTTACCACAACTTGAAAACTGATTTGAGCCTGAGAGATCTTCTCGAGGTGAGGAAGGTAACCCAGGGGATCTCTCCGACAGATGTCAGTCTAACGGAGATCACGCCATAATCTGGCGGCGCATGGGTGTATTCTGGCGGCAGGAGATGCATTATGACGGATTAACGTTATTTCACCTGTCATAATTTGTTTTAACGCCGCAGAGAACCCGTCACCCTGATAAACAGGAACTGATCCGGTTTGACATTTGACCCTGCCTGAACATAGTATGTTAAGAAATTAAATTTTTCGCTATCGGGTTGGCTGTAGTCTAATATCTATTATCCCTGCTGCCCGGCAGGGCGTAACCATATGCTCAAGGCTCCCTGAAAGGAGGGGTTTGCTTGAAAAATATTAATGAAGGGTGCAGGCCGCCGGAGGACCCCTTTACCGCCGCCTTAAACTGGATCGAGGGATCGGTGGCACAGCTGGCCCTCTCCAGAGTCGTCTATGAACACTTAAAAACAATGGCCTGTTTTGCCGAGGTCGCCATCCCAGTGGAGATGGATGACGGGAACATAAAAATTTTTACCGGGTACCGCGCCCAGCATAATAATGCGCTGGGCCCCTTTAAGGGAGGGATCCGCTATCATCCCCAGGCGTCGCCTGAAAAAGTAAAAGCCCTGGCAGTTTTGATGACCCTCAAATGCGCCTTGATGGGGCTGCCGTTCGGCGGAGCCAAGGGCGCTGTAATCTGTGATCCCTTCAAGTTATCCCTCCGGGAGAAGGAAAGGCTGAGCCGCGGCTATGTCCGGGCACTGGCACCGCTGCTGGGACCGCAGGTTGATATCCCCGGTCCCGACCTCGGCACCGATGCCCGGGTGATGGCCTGGATGGCTGATGAATACAGCAGCCTCATGGGAAAAAATTGCTTAAGCGTGGCCACGGGTAAACCGCCGGCGATGGGCGGTTCTCTTGGAAGAAATGACGCCACATCGCGGGGCGTGGTTTGCGCCGCCAGGGAAGCGGTTCGCCTGACCGGGAGGCCGTTTGAAAAAACGCGGGTTGCCGTTCAGGGATGCGGCAATGTCGGCGGCGGCGCGGCAAGGCTTTTTTATGAAGAGGGCTGCACGGTAGTGGCTGTCGGCGACATCAGCGGGGCCGTTTATAATCCCCGGGGGCTCGACATCCCGGCGCTGCTGGCTCATGTTCAAGAAACAGGTTTGATCAAGGGTTTCACCGGGGGCGAAGCGCTTTCAAACAGCGATCTGCTGATCATTGATTGCGATCTCCTGATGCCGGCCGCCCTGGAAAACCAGATTACCGCCGCAAATGCCGCCGCTATAAAAGCGCCCATTGTTGTTGAAGCGGCCAACGGGCCCACCACCGTGGAGGGGGGAGAGATCCTCAAAGAGAAAGGAGTCCTGCTGGTGCCTGATATTCTGGCCAACAGCGGCGGGGTCACCGTTTCTTACTTCGAGTGGGTGCAAAACAATGAAGGATTTTACTGGGATATCGATACGATCAACGGCCGCCTTGAAGAGATGATGGTGCAAACATTTCACGCGGTATACCGCTTCGCCGGCGAAAAATGCGCCCGCGATATGCGCCAGGCGGCTTACTCCTACGCCATCCAGAGGATCGCTGAAGCGATGCGCTATCGCGGCCGGCTGTAACCACTCCTTTCCTGTGGCAGTTTGGTTCAGACAAACATTACATTTCATGTTATACGCGCCGGCCGGTTTTAAAAGCCGGCGCGTTTATTTATGCCTCCTTAGTCTACATAA
>CAZPET010000112.1:0-5839 GCA_964585625.1 uncultured Syntrophomonadaceae bacterium | reverse complement strand
TTAATCTTCCTCTGAACAGCGATGCTCGCCGTGCCGGTGATCGCAAAGACTTTCTCCGGTCTGCAAACTCCCGGATATATAATCTGCAATCACCTGTTCCACGGAACCGGTCACACCGACGACGGATTCAATATCTTGCGCCGCAAACAGGTCTTGGGCCCGCTGCCCCATCCCGCCGGCAATGATGCAGGAGACACCGTATCGGGCCAGAAATCCGGGCAGGAAACCGGGCTGGTGTCCCGGATTCTCGATAAGCTCTTTACTGACCACCCGGTTGTCTTCCAGCTCAACCAGGGTATATGCGGCACAGTGTCCGAAATGCTGCGCCACGTAGCCGTTATCGGTTGCAATAGCGATTTTCATGAGATCACATCTCCTTTTTACGACATGCTGATTCTGGAGCTTACGAACCGGAACTGCCCCCCTCTCCCTGCCCCTCTCCCCCGAGGGGAGAGGGGATTCTGGTCCGGGGAGAAAAGGGCTCAGAGTTACTACATCCCATGGTGTGAATCTACCGTCGCCTCATCTATGGCCGGAAGTTTTCCATCGCGGTACTGCTGCCAGGTTTCACCAACTGTTCCGGTAACACCGCCGTAGACGGAAATACCCGCCGCCTTGAGGGCGGCCGCGGCATTGGGCCCGACATGGCCCAGCGCCACTGCTTCCACCCCTTCCTGCGACAGCTGGCGGGCGCTTTGCGGTCCCGCGCCTCCGGCAGCGGTCATGCCGCTGTTCGGCATCGATTTAACCAGTTCTCCAGTCTCTGCGTCGACAATCACAAAATAGGGGCAGCGCCCAAAGCGCTGATCCACCTGCGCCTCCAGCCCTTCGCCCTGCGTGCAAATAGCCAATTTCATAAAGTATATCCCCCTTTCACGCACGGCCGGTTCCGGCCGCTTAACTTTTTTCCAACAGCTTCGGAATTTCTTTGAGAAAATCTACCCGGTACTGCTCGATCTCACCGCGATCTCCCAGGCGGGAGAGCTCCGGATCCAGCGGAATCGTCCCCAGCAGCCTGATTCCGGTTTCCGCCGCCACCTCTTCAGCCCGGCTCGGCCCGAAAAGCTCCACCGGCTTGCCGCAGTGCGGGCAGAGCAGTCCGCTCATATTCTCCACCAGTCCGAGAATGGGCACCTCCAGCATCCGGGCCATCTTGATCGCCTTCTTCACCACCATCACGGCCAGTTCCTGGGGCGAGGTCACGATTAGCAGCCCGTCCAGGGGCAGCGATTGCATTACTGTCAGGGGCGCATCCCCGGTCCCGGGCGGCAGATCCACCACCAGGTAATCGATCTCCCCCCAGAGCACATCGGTCCAGAACTGCCTCACCGCTCCGCCAATCAGCGGTCCCCGCCAGATCACCGGGTCGTCTTCGTGCGGCAGGAGCAGGTTGAGCGAGATCACCTTGATCCCCAATGCGGTTTGCGGAGGCACAATCTTATCGTTTTCTGCCGCCGGCTGCCGGTGCAGGCCGAACAGTTTAGGGATGCTCGGCCCGGTGATATCGGCATCGAGCAGGCCGGCCCGGTAACCTTCCCGGGCCAGGGAAACCGCCAGCAGGGCGGAGAGCGATGATTTTCCAACCCCACCCTTGCCGCTCATCACCGCGATCACATGGCGGATCCGGCTCTCGTCGGGCTGCCCCAGCTTTTCCAGGAGCGATTTGGGAGCAGCGCCGCCCGCACAGGTTTCTGTTGTTTGCATGATCAGATCCCTCTTTCTCTGGTTAATTTGTTAAAGGTTTTACTATTTTCTCTCCGGTCGGAGCTGCCGCCGCAAAAGGTGACCAGGAGTATCGCCAGCCCGGCCAGGAGCAGGGCCAGGTAAGCCGCCGGGAGGACTCTATCCAGCAGCAGGTTGAGCGCGGTTCCCGCCGCGGTGGAGAAAAGCAGCATCGTCCCTGCGGCAATAGCCATATCCCTGATCCCCAACTCCTTGATCAGAACAGTGAAAGTGGCGGCGCAGGGGAAATAGGTGGCCAGCACGGTGGCGCCGATAACAAACTGCCGCGCCGAAAGGTCCAGAGGGACCAGCATGGCCACAGCGACATCTTTACGCAGGAAACCCACCAGAAGTGTAGAGACAGCTTCTTTGGGCAGGCCGAGCAGCCCCTGGAAAAGCGGGGCAAAGACGCCGGCCAGAAAATCGATCACCCCGAGCAGATGAAGCAAATTGATCAGCAGGATGCCTCCGAAGATGAAGGGCAGCGCTTCGGCAAAGAAGTGCTGCAGTCGCATCCCCAGCTTTTGCACCTGTGCTTTGAAACCCGGCCACCGGTAGGGCGGTATCTCAACGATCATGGAGGGGGTATATCCCGGAAGGACCCGATCCAGCAGCAGGCCGGTTACCGCCCAGATCAGAAAGAGCATGGCAAAGATAACCCCGAGATAGGACCCGCCGTGGCTGCCAACCAGCCCGATAATCATGGACATCTGGGCGGCACAAGGGACAGAAAGAGCCAGCATGGTGCTGACGATCAATCGTTCCCGCCTGCTCTCGAGATTGCGCGCGGCCAGCACCGCGGGGACGTTGCAGCCGAAACCGAGGAGCATCGGGATCACGGCAAACCCGTGCAGCCCGAGGCGGTGCATCATCCGGTCGGTCATCACGGCCAGGCGGGGCAGGTAACCGCAGTCCTCCAGAAACCCGAGGGCAAGGTAGAACATGAACAGGTAGGGCAGCACCGCTCCGAAAACCACAAAAACACCCGTGCTCAGCAGCCCCATCGATTCTTCAAGATGGATCTGACCTCCGTTGAGTTTGCCGATAAGCAGGTCATGCCAGAAACCGGCACCTCCCAGCCACCGGCCGAGAGTTTGGAGCAGGGGCAGATAAAGAGGTTCAAAAAAGAAGCTTTCCAGCAACTGCTGCAGTTTCTCACCGCAGCCGATAATGATTTTGAAGGCGAGATAGAGCACCGCTACGGCGATGGGAACCCCGGTGAGCGGGCGGATACCGGCCAGCTCCAGCGCTTCGAGCCAGGTCTGACGGCGGCGGGTCACCCGCTGCACCTGCTCGACCACGGCCCCGATCCAGACCCAGCGCTCGTCCGCAGGGAGAGCTCTCCCCGATCCGCGCCCGGCTTCCGGCAGGGCCGCAACCAGCTCCGGCAGACCTTTGCCGCTGATCGCCACCGTCGGGATCACGGGAACGCCGAGCAGCTTCTGCAAGCGGGGAATGTCGATGTTGATCCCCTTTTGGGCCGCCTCGTCGATCAGATTTAAAGCCACAATCAGGGGAACGCCCCGCTCGAGGAGCTGGCCGGTCAAATAGAGGTTGCGTTCAAGGTTGGTGGCATCGACCACGTTGATCACCACGCCGGCCGAATCCACCAGGCCGGCGGTGACCTCCTCGGCCCGGCAGGTCGGTTCAAGGCTGTAAGTCCCCGGTGCATCGAGCACCTCCCAGACTCCGTTGCCTGCGTGGAGCTGCCCGCGCGCAAATTCCACCGTGGTGCCGGGATAGTTTGAGATCACCACCCGCGCACCGGTCAGCTGCGAGAAAAGAACACTTTTGCCCACGTTGGGATTGCCCACCAGGACTATCGTATTTTCATGTTGCATTAGCTTAACACCCCTTTACCGGCCCGGCGCTCCCTATTCTCCTATCTCCACGAAGATGCGGGTGGCCCGGCCATAGCCGAGAGCAATCTGCGAACGATCTATCTCCACCACCACCGGCCCTCTCGAGACAGCGCTCAGCTTGGTAATCTTTTTTCCGGGATAAAGCCCGAGGGCCTGCAGCCTGGCAACCATGCCGCGACCGCCGTAAATCTGTCTGATCCGGCCTGACTGGCCTGTTTTCATTTCTACCAGGGAGACTACCTTCAGTTTGCTCACCTCTCCATTAAGTTAACCATGCCTAACACCTGTCGAAACAATATATGTCAATCATGGTTCCGTCTCTGTTACGTCATTGAAGCCGCTGCAGTAGCCGCCCCTGATCAAAAAGTCCACGAGCCGCTCGATCGTCTCGCTGCTGACCGCATGCTCCATCTGGCAGGCATCCTTCTCCGCGGTTTGATGATCCAGATCCAATACCTCGGTGAGAAAACTGCGCAACACCTCGTGGCGGCGTTTGACCACCTGCCCGTAGTAGCGCCCCCGTTCAGTCAGCTCCACGGGGCCGTAGCGGTCCTGGTTGATCAGGCCCTGCTCGCGCAGCTGGCTCAAAGCCTGGCTGACACTGGCCTTGGTCAGATTCAGCCGCTCGGCGATATCGGTAACCCGAACTGTTTCCAGCCGGTTGGAGAGATTCAAGATCTCTTCCAGGTAATTTTGCATTGCTGCACTCAGCGGCAGTGGACTCACCGCAATCAACTCCATAAGTTAGGTATGCCTAACTATTTATACACCAAACCTAAATTGGTTGTCAAGGGTATTTGTTGGTTGTTTACCGGCAGCGGGTTATGGCTCCGGCGGGAGCACCTTCGCTCCCGGCATTTCTCCGCGCCGCCAGCGGCCGCTCTGCACTGAGCCGTCGGGAAATTTCATCGTTCCCTCACCGTGAAAGAGGTCTTTTTTCCACCCGCCGGTGTATACCCTGCCGTCGGGATATGTCATCGTTCCCTGACCGCATTTGCGCCCTTTTTCCCAGCTCCCGCAATATGTCCTGCCGTCGGGCCAGAAGTAGCCGCCCTCTCCGTGGGGCTTTCCCCGAACAAATTCACCTTCGTAACGGTTCCCGTTTGCATACCGGTAAACTCCGCGGCCGTGAGTGAAGCCGTTTTCCCATTCACCTTTGTATGAGGCGCCATCCGGCCAGCGATAAACACCCTGCCCATGGGGTTTACCGTTTTTAAATATGCCCCGGTAGTTCTCGCCATTTGGCCGGGTTAAGGTGCCCTCTCCCGAAATAGTGTTTTGCTCCCACTGACCAGTGTAAATCCGCCCGTCAAGCCATTCCTGCTTACCCGAGCCGTGTTTCTTGCCGTCTACAAATTGCCCCCGGTACCTGTTTCCCCGGGGATGGGTTAACGTGCCCAGGCCGTGAGGCCTCCCCCCTCTGAGCTCACCTGAATAGACCGATCTATCAGGAAATACATAGGTCCCCTCCGGACCCGGCCGGCCGTCATGAAAAACCGTATGCAATTGGGTGCCGCCGGGATATTTGGTCATCCCTGCCCCGTGCGGCCGGCCGCCGCTGAGCTCACCTTCGTACCTGGCGCCATCGGGAAAAATGTAACGCCCTTTTTCCGGAAATTCCCCGCCGGTGAACAATCCGGTAAGGATGGCCCTGTCGGGATAGACAACCCTGCCCCTGCCGTGGGGCTTCCCGCCCAAAAGTAGCCCGAAATATTTGGCGCCGCCGGGGAATGTATAGCGGCCCCGGCCAGCCGGTTCCCCTGCTCTGAATTTCCCCCGGTAAACGCCTCCATCCGGGAAGAGCAGCTCACCCCGGCCGTGCGTTTCATTTTCACGCCACTGTCCGGAGTACTTTCTGCCGTCGGGCCAGGTCTGTGTCCCGGCGCCGTGCCGCAGGCCATTCTTCCATGTTCCTTCGTATCTCTTTCCATCGGGCCAGACCAGCACTCCCTGCCCGTGTATCTCCGAATCCTGCCATTCGCCGTCATAAACCCGCCCGTCGGCCCAGGTATAGCTGCCGCGGCCGGCATATGCCCCATCAAGAAACTCCCCTTCATACCTCTCCCCGTTGGGCCAGTTGTAAACTCCCCAACCGGACATGCAGTCATTTTCCCACCGGCCGGAATAGCACCGACCGTCGCTAAAGGTATAAACCCCTCGCCCGTGCATTTTATCTTCAACCCATTCACCCTCGTAGCTTTCGCCGCCGGGCCAGGAAAAAATACCCCAGCCATGGTATTTGCCGTTTTTCCAAT
>CAZPET010000111.1:0-5841 GCA_964585625.1 uncultured Syntrophomonadaceae bacterium | reverse complement strand
GGCAGCAGGTTGACCAGCCCCAGGCTGATACTGATCAGGCCGGTCAACCAGAGCAGGTTTACGATACCGGTCCGGGCCACCTCGCCGATGGTGATCACTATCCCCACCGGGCCAGTGATATCAAGGGGTACCTTTCCGGTGATCACCTGAAAAATGGAGGCGACGATCATCCCGAAGCGCTCGAAGCTGTTCCCGAGCGCACCTCGGAATTGATATTTTTTCATCAGTGGGGCGATACCGATCTTCCCCTTACCGCTTTCCGGGGCTGCCTCCGCCAACAGGTTGAACTCTTTGATCGCTCCACTGCGCCTCACAAGCAGAACGACATCCTCCCCGGGATGCTTCTCTATGGCTTTGACAACCTCCATCCATCCATTTACCGGTTCTCCATTGATCGCGGTAATTTCATCTCCGTCCTGCAAGCCCGCACTTTCAGCCGGCGTTCCGGGTAGAACGGTGCCGATAATGGAGCTGTCGAGCTGCTGCACCCCGATGAAGAAGTAGAAGATGACAAAGAAGAGCAGCAGCGACAAAAGCAGGTTCATCACCGGTCCTGCAGCCAAAACAGCCGCTCTCCGGGCCGGGGATTTTCGGGTGAAACTGTCCGGTTCATTGACTTCGGCGGGATCTTCACCAAGCAGCCGGCAGAACCCTCCCAGCGGAAAAAGGCGCAGGGAATAAGCGGTCCCCTTCTTTTTCCAGGCAAAGAGTTTGGGGCCGAAACCGATAGCCATCTCCAGGACCCTGATCCCGTTTAAGCGGGCGGCGATAAAGTGACCGAACTCGTGAACGAAAACCAGGATGCCGAAAATTATAATTGAAGCAACCAGCGTTTTCAACAGTTATTCAACTCCTGTCTGTGAGCTGATCGAGCAGCGCCTCCGCCCGGCGGCGGGCCCAGCTGTCCGCTTTCTCCAGATCGGCCTGTTCCGGCCGGCGGATCACTGTATGCGCGGCCATGACCCGCTCAATCAGCCGCGGGATATCCGGAAAGGCAAGAGCGCCTTTCAAAAAATGCTCCACCGCCACCTCGTTGGCCGCGTTCAGGCAGGCAGGCATCGTTCCGCCGGCCTGCATGGCCCGGAAAGCCAGTTCAAGGCAGGGAAACCGTTTCGTATCCGGCGCCGTAAAAGATAGATCATGCCCCAAAAAATTGAAACGCGGCCAGGGGTTCGCCTTTCGTTCCGGATAGCTCAGCGCATATTGAATCGGCAGCCGCATATCCGGCGGCCCCAGCTGCGCGATTACCGAACCGTCGATAAATTCAACCGCGGAGTGGACGATGCTCTGCGGGTGGATCACCACTTCGATCCGGTCAAGGGGCACGCCGAAGAGCCAGTGCGCCTCGATTACTTCGAATCCCTTGTTCATCAAAGTAGCCGAATCAACCGTAATTTTCGGTCCCATCTTCCAGTTGGGATGGGCCAGCGCTTCGGACGGCGTGGCCCGGGCCAGCTGTTCCTCTTCCCAGCCCCGGAAAGGTCCCCCCGAGGCGGTCAGCCAGATCCGGCTGACCTGGGAGAGGGGAGCGCCGCCGAGAGATTGCCGGATGGCGGAATGCTCGCTGTCCAGGGGGATAATCCGCTCCGGGCCCAGGAGCCCCCTCCGGGCCAGCAGCTCCCCCCCGACGACCAGGGCCTCTTTATTGGCCAAAGCCACGGTTTTTCCCGCCTCCAGGGCTTCCAGGGTGGGAACAAATCCGCTGAAGCCGACCAGCGCGTTTACCACCAGGTCGGCCGATGGCCAGCGCGCCGCCGCGATCTGCCCTCCGGGATCGGCCTCGACCCGGCAATCAAAGCCGTGCAGGGAGCGTTTCAGCTCTGCGGCGGCGTCCGGGTCGCTTAAAACGGCCAGTTCCGGCTTGAAACGGCGCACCTGTTTCTCGAGCAGTTCGCGGTTGCTCCCCGCGGTCAGGGCTACGATACGGCAGCTGCCGCCGAGATGTTCAACGACCTCCAGGGTCTGGCGCCCGATCGAACCGGTCGCGCCCAGAAGAGCAATCTTTTTCGGCATCTTATTCTCCATTCCAAATATAAAACTGCGCTGTTATCCGAACATCTGTAAAAAGTAATAGACCATGGGGGCGGTAAAGAGAAGGCTGTCAAAGCGATCCAGGATCCCTCCATGCCCCGGAATCAACCGGCCGGTATCCTTAACCCCGAACTGGCGTTTTATCGCGGATTCCAGCAGGTCACCCAGCTGGGCGAAAACGGAGATTCCCAGTCCGAGCAGCGCCGCTTCCCCGGGCGCCAGCTCAATCCAGCCGGGGAATAATAAAGCGGCCAGGAGGGCCAGTAAAACTGTGCCCGCAATCCCGGAACAGGCTCCCTCCACTGATTTCTGGGGGCTGATCGCCGGAGCCAGGCGCCGCTTCCCCCATTTTATACCTGCAACGTAGGCAAAGGTGTCGTTCGACCACACTCCGACAAGCAGCAGTAATGTATAATTCATTCCTTGCGGCAGCTGGCGCAGCAGGATCATGTAACCGCCAAGACCGCCAAGATAGATTATTCCCCAGAGGATCAGCGCTGATTCGCCAATGTCTGTTTTTTCAAAAGAGATCAAATAAAAAATGGCCAGGCTTATCAGTATTACAATCATTGCGGGCAGGGCCAACTCCAGCTGCAGGATCTGTCCGAGATACAGCAGCGTTAAAAATACGGTCACTCCGGCGTAGCCGAGGAAAACCGGAAGATGATAGCCCCTGCTCTTGAGCAAAGCCGTATATTCGCGCATCCCCAAATTGGCTACCAGAAGGATGAAACAGGCGTAATAAGGGCCACCCAGGTAAACCAGGCCGAGAATTGCGGGGATGCCGACCAGGGCCGAGAGAAGACGCAGATGAAGCACCGTCAATACACCTCTATTCCGGAGAAATCTTGCCGAAGCGGCGCTCCCGCTGCTGAAAATCGCGGATCGCCTGGAGCAGGTGGATCCTGCCGAAATCGGGCCAATAGACCGGAGAAAACCAGAGCTCGCTGTAGGCCAGCTGCCAGAGCAAAAAATTGCTGATCCTGTATTCGCCGCCGGTCCGGATCAGCAGGTCCGGATCGGGCAGCCCGGCAGTAAAGAGATAGGCGGCAAAAGACTTTTCGCTGACTGCGGGCTTGATTTTGCCCTGCTGCACGTCGATGAGCAGCGCCCGCACCGCCCGGACGATCTCCATCCGTGCGCCGTAATTAAGGGCGAAGTTGAGGATCATCCCGCTATTTCCCTTGGTCGCCGCCAGCCCTTCGGCGATTGCTTTTCTCACCTGGCCCGGCAGCCTTTCGGGATCGCCGATCAGCTTTACCCGGACATTGTTTTTGATCAGTTCCGGCAGCTCCGTCTGCAGATACTGTTCCGGCAGGCTCATCAAAAAATTGATCTCATGGACCGGACGGCGCCAGTTTTCAGTGGAGAAAGCGAAAAGTGTCAGCGCCTTGATTCCCAAATAATTGCTGAAGCGGACCACTTCGCGCACTGTTTCCACGCCCTGGCGGTGGCCGGCAGAGCGGGGCAAACCTCTTTCCCTGGCCCAGCGGCCATTCCCGTCCATGATCATGGCAATGTGGCCGGGGATCCTGGCGCGGTTGATCTCCTTCAAGATCTCCTCTTCCCGTGGTGTTAACTGCATTGCCCTGGCCCCTCTTTGGTATACTCTCTCACTTAGCGGGAGCGGCTCCCCCTGCGCAAGGAAGAGCCGCATCCAAAAAAACTGCCGGCCTCCGGGTTCGGGGAGGATCAGCCCGTCTGCCTCTACACTTCCAGAACTTCTTTTTCTTTCGCCTGGAGAAGCTGATCAATCCGGGCAATCTTCTCATCGGTCAACTCCTGGATTTCATCCTGGGCCCGTCTCCATCCGTCTTCAGAGATCTCGCCGGATTTTTCCAGTTGTTTGAGCGCGTCATTGGCTTCGCGGCGGATGTTCCGGATGCCGACCCGGCTCTCTTCAGCTTTCTTCCGCACATGTTTTACCAGTTCGCGGCGCCTCTCCTCGGTCAGCTGGGGGATCTGGAGCCTGATCACGTTGCCGTCATTTATCGGAGTCAGCCCGAGATCGGATTTCAAGATGGCCTTTTCAATGTTTCCGATCGATGACTTGTCCCACGGCTGGATCACGAGAAGGCGCGGTTCAGGAGCGGTGATCCCGGCCAGTTGGATCAGCGGAGTGGGCGTATCATAGTAGTTTACCTCGATCCGGTCCAGCAAGGAGGGGGTCGCCCGTCCCGCACGCAATGTGGCCAGTTCCCGCTGAAAGGCTCCGATAACCTTATCCATCCGTTCATCGGTATCGATATAGATCTCCTCAACCATAAATTAACCACCTTTAATCAAGGTTCCTATTTTCTCTCCCATAATCGCTCTTTTAATATTCCCGGCGTTCAGGCCGAATACGATCAGCTTGATCTGATTATCCATGCACAGCGAAGCCGCGGTTGTATCCATCACCCCGAGGCCGCGTTTGATCACCTCTAGATAGCTCAGCTCGGTGAAGCGGTTTGCATCGGGGTATTGCAATGGATCGGCATCGTAAACCGCATCGACCTTCCCCTTGGCCAGCAGGATCACTTCTGCCTCTATTTCCGCGGCGCGCAGGGCGGCGGTAGTGTCTGTTGAGAAATAGGGGTTCCCGGTGCCCCCGGCAAAGATGACCACGCGCCCTTTCTCGAGATGCCTCAATGCCCGGCGGCGGATATACGGTTCGGCCACCTGGCGCATCTCCAGGGCCGATTGCACGCGCGTATCTACATCATTTTGCTCAAGGGCATCCTGCAGCGCCATGGCGTTGATCACGGTGGCCAGCATACCCATGTAATCCGCCGTGGCCCGGTCCATGCCCGACTGCGCAGCCGCGGCGCCTCGCCAGATATTGCCCCCTCCGACGACGATGGCGATCTGCACGCCCGCGGCGACCAGCTCTTTAAGCTCCCCGGCAATGTTTCCCAGAACATGCTGGTCGATACCGAAACCCTTTTCTCCGGCCAAAGCCTCGCCGCTTAACTTCAAGACTACCCGTTTATAGGCAGGTCTTTCCACTCAACAACCCTCCAAATCTATTCGACAGCTTCAGGCGGCAACCCTTTTTCATGATGAAAAAAAGAACACGCGCGGTGTTCTTTTTTTACTGGTTTCAATCGCCGTCGGAGGACGATGTCTCCTCCGCCTCTTCGCCCACGACAAAGCGGCTGAAGCGCCGTATAACGATGTTTTCTCCGATCCTGGCGATCAATTCATTAAGCAGATCGCGAATCGAACGATCCGGATCCTTGATGTAGGGCTGCTCGAGAAGGCAGTTTTCCTGGTAGAATTTGGCGATGCGTCCTTCGACGATGCGCTCGACCACCTTTTCCGGTTTTCCCTCGCGGAGGGCCTGGCCGCGCAATATGGCGCGTTCATTCTCCAATACCTCAGAAGGGACATCTTCCTTATCAACATAAAGAGGGTTTGCTGCCGCCACCTGCAGGCAGATATTACGTGTAAATTCGCGGAACTGTTCATTGCGGGCCACAAAATCAGTTTCACAGTTCACCTCGACAAGAACGCCGACCTTGCCCCCGAGGTGGATATATGAATCGACAATCCCCTGAGCCGCAACGCGTCCGGCCCGTCGTGCCGCAGCGGCAAGCCCCTTTTCTCTTAAAATAACAATGGCTTTCTCTTCGTTACCGCCGGCTTCCTGGAGCGCTTTCTTGCAATCCATCATCCCGGCTCCTGTTTTTTCGCGTAAAGCCTTTACTGTTTTAGCGTCAATTTGCATTGCTATGAAAGTCCCCCGTTCCTGTCATCCTGAGGGCAAAGCCCCGTTCCTGCCATCCTGAGGGCGAAGCCCGAAGGATCTCGTATTTGAAATACGCTTTC
>CAZPET010000110.1:0-5924 GCA_964585625.1 uncultured Syntrophomonadaceae bacterium | reverse complement strand
TCGGTAAAGATGCCCTCGCGCGGCATGACGCAGTCGCCCGCCTGGGCGTAGATGGCGCAGTGATCGTGGCACTCCTTACCGATCTGGGTCACCCTTAAGATTGCCTCCGGCCCGGCCTGCAGCCGCGTGCCGATGGGCAGATGGACCAGGTCGATATCGCGGGTGGTCAGGTTTTCGGCAAAGTCGCCGGGGCCGACCTCTAGCCCCTTCGCGCGCATCTTATCGATGCTCTCGATCGCCAGCAGGCTCACCTGGCGGTGGGCGAAGCCGGCGTGGCCGTCGCCTTCCAGCCCGCGGTCTTTAATAAAGAGCCCTTCCCCGACATCTTTTTTCCGCTCGCCTCTTTTGGCGCTGACGCAAACAGCGATAATTTCACCCATCTTATTCTTCCCGGCGGTAGTGGCCGGAACGTCCCCCCTTCTTCTCGAGCAGCCTGATATTCTGAATGAGCATGCTTTTGTCGATGGCCTTGCACATGTCGTAGATCGTCAGGGCGGCGGCGCTGACCCCGGTGAGCGCCTCCATCTCCACCCCGGTCCGGCCGGTCAGCTTTACCCTCACCCCGATCTCGATCTTGCTCTCCGCCTCGTCCAGGCTGAAATCGACATCCACCCCGGAGATGTTCAGCGGGTGGGCCATGGGGATGAGCCGGCCGGTCTCCTTCACCGCCATGATCGCGGCCACCTGGGCCACGGCGAGGACATCGCCTTTCTCCACCGTGCCCGCTTTGATCCGGGCCAGGGTGGCGGGAGCCATGATGATCTCTCCTGCGGCATAAGCTTCCCGGCGGGTGCTCTCTTTATCCGAGACATCGACCATCCGCGGCCGCCCGGACCGGTCGAAGTGGGTCAGCTCCGGCTCCGCCTCGCCGGGCTTGAAGAAGTAATCGTGGATAAAGCCGGCCAGACCGGCGGTATCACCGAGCCGGAAGAGCGGCAGATGCTGCGGCAGAGGCAGATCCGCCAGGTCGCTAACCACGGCGATGACCCCTTCGGGGAGCAGCGGCTGCCGGTTGATCGCGCCGCGGACCACCTCGATCTTCGGGTAGGGGCTGTTTTTGCCTCCCTCGATGAAGATCAGATCGAATTCTTGAAGCTTTTCCACGGCGGCGGCGGTACCGCCGCCGGCAGGGGCGCTGCCGATGAGAATATATTTTTCCGGGGTGGTCATCCCGACCACCCCGGCGCCGGCCTGCGCAAAGCGCCAGGTATCCTTGCCCGGGATATCGAGGTTATAGTGATGCACTTCTCCTTTCAGCGCAGCCACCTTCAGCTCCCGCGCGGTCAGCTCCGGCAGCAGTTTCTCCAGGACGGTGGTTTTACCGGTCCCGGACTGAGCGGCAATCAGATTAATAATCACAGGCGGCAAGCCGGCCACCCCCTTCGATAGCAAGTTATCCGCCAATTTTGGACATCCCCCGCATGGCCTGCAGCTTCAACGGGCCGGCGCCTCTCTGCGGGCTCATGCGGTGTTTTTCCGGTTTTAACCGGACCACCTCTTGGAGCAGCTCCTGCATCGCCGCCGGGTCTCCCAGGGCCGGGCGGACCGAACGCTCCTCCTGCCAGTAGAGGCAGCTTTTCAGATACCCTTCGGCGGTAAGCCGCAGCCGGTTGCAGGAGGCGCAGAAATGGCGGCTGATCGGGTGGATCAACCCGATCGTGCCTTTGCCCCCGGGCAGGCTGAAGCTCTCTGCCGGGCCCGCACCCGCGGGAGACTCTACAGGTGAAAGCGGCAGCCCAATGCGCGCCGCTTGCTCCTCCACATAGCTCAGCGGAAGGTAATATTTTTGATGCTCACTCCCCTGCGCGCCGATGGGCATATACTCGATGAAGCGCAGGTGAAGCTCCTTTTCCAGGGCCAGTTTCAAAAAAGCAGGCACCTCGCGGTGGTTGATCCCCTTCATCAGGACAATGTTTATTTTTACCGGCTTCAACCCGGCGGCCAGGGCGGCCTCGATCCCGGCCAGGGCCCGGGCCAGCTCGCCGCCCCGCGTGATCTTGCGGTAAACGGCGGGTTTAAGCGAATCGAGGCTGATATTCACCCGCTGCAGCCTCGCCTCCTTCAAGGGGCCGGCAAAATCAGGCAGCAGGAGCCCGTTTGTGGTCATCGCCAGGTCGGAGATCCCCGGCACCCGGGATATCTCTTCCACCAGGTGGAGCAGCCCTTTGCGCACCAGCGGCTCGCCCCCGGTGAGGCGTACTTTGCTGATACCCAGGGCCGCGCCTGCTTTCACCACTTCGAGGATCTCCTCGTAGGTCAGGATGCGGCGGTGCGGGATCAGTTTAACCCCTTCCGGGCCCATGCAGTAGAGGCAGCGTAGATTGCAGCGATCGGTTACCGAGATCCGCAAATAGTTATGCTTGCGCCCGTAAAGATCAATCAGAGCCACGTTTTCTCCCTCTCCCACTGTAAATTTCTATAAAACGATTAGTTGGTAAACCAGGTGCCTGGCACCGGTTTACTAACTCATTAGCTTGCCGGCGTCGCGCATGCTGTAACCGCCCAGCGCCTCAACCCTCTTCTGGAAGGCGGGGTCGGTAATCAACTTTAAAATAGTCTCTCCCGCCGCGGAGCGGTAAAAGGAGGCGCTCATCAGCAGGTCGTAGCGCTCTTCGCACAACGGCACAAAGTCGAGGCCGAAGGCGCGGGCCGCCGGCAGGATCCCCAGCCCGGCCCGGGCCGATCCGGCGGCCACGGAGGCGGCCACGCCGAGGTGGGTATGCTCTTCGCGTTCGTACCCGTATATGCCAGCCGGGTCCAGCCCCGCCCGGTCGAGCTGGTAATCAAAAAGGAGGCGGGTGCCGGCGCCTTTCTGCCGGTTGACAAAGCTTAGCTTCTTCGCGGCGAGGTCGGTTATATCGCTGACCTGGTCGGGGTTTCCCGGCGGCACGATCCAGCCCTGCATCCGGTGGGCAAGGTTGACCAGGCAGAGATCCCGCCCCGGCAGCAGCCGCCTGATATAGGGGCTGTTGTAGTCCCCGGTCTCCGGGTCAAAAAGGTGCACCCCGGCCAGGTGGGCCTGCCCGTTGCCGATGGCGGCGATGCCGCCCATGCTGCCCAGGTGTGCCGAAGAGAGCGTCAAGCCGGTGCCCCTCTCCTTCAGGGCGGTGGCCAGAAGATCGATGATCAGATCGTGGCTGCCGGCGGCGAGAAGGTTGCCGCGCAGCTCCGCCGCGGGGCGGAAGAGCTCCAGCTCAACCGTTTCGCCCCGCTCAAAGCCGAGCGATTCCGGCGGGATGATCAGCAGCCCGTCGGCCCGGACCAGCGACATGGTCACCCCGGCGCCCCGCTCCAGCGGGTTGGCCACGAAGCGCCCGTCAACAAAGCCCACGGCCATGCGGACGTGCTCCTCGACGCCGATTTCGGAGACGACGCGTCTCCCCAGGCTAACCGGCAGCCTTTCCCTGGCGGGCTCGGCCTGTCCCAGGGCCTGGCAGATCAAAGGCCGGACGAACCATTCCAGGCTGAGATAAGCCGAGACGGGGTAGCCCGGCAAACCCACTACCGGTTTCTCCGCGATCCGGCCGAGAATGGTTGGTTTGCCGGGCCGCGTGCCCACGCCGTGCACGAAGACCTCTCCCAGCGCTTCGATCACATGCACCGTGTAATCTTCCCGGCCCGCGGAAGAACCGGCGATGATGATCACCAGGTCTCCTTCCGCCGCCGCCCGCGCGGCGGCCTCTTCCAGCCGGGCGCGATCGTCGGGGACGATCGGGTGAATCACCGCTTCAGCGCCCCATTCCTGCAGGTAGGCGGCGACAACGGTGCTGTTGAAATCGGGGATGCTCCCCCGGCGGCGTTTCTCTCCGGGCGGGATCAGCTCTGTTCCCGTGGGGATGATCACCGCCTTCGGCCTGGCCAGCACCGGAACTTCGGTAATCCCGCCGGCCAGGAGCACGCCCAGGTCCTGCGGGCGCAGCCGGTGATAAGCCGGTAACAGCAGCTCGCCGGCGACCACGTCTTCGCCGACGGGCCGGACATGCTGCCAGGGTGTGGCCGGGGCCAGGATCTCGATACCGCCGCCGGCGACGGGCTGGACATCTTCCACCTTGATCACGGCGTCGAAGCCGGGGGGCAGCGGATCTCCCGTATCCACCGGTTGACATTCTTCTCCCAAAGTCAGCTGCAGCGGGTTCTGATCGGTGGCGCTGAAAGTACGTTCGGCCAGTACGGCGAAGCCGTCCATGGCCGCGGCATGGTCCCCGGGCATGGAGAGCCGGGCAAAAAGAGCCTCCGCGGTAACCCGCCCCAGGGATTTACCGGTTTCAATATTTTCGACCCGGCGGGGCAGCTGCACCCCGGCAAGAAACTTCTGATGCGCTTCCTGCCGCGGAATATTGCTTAGGTATATTTTCTGCATGGCGGGCCTCCTGATTCTTATCGGTTTAGCCGGCTTTGCCGGGATTATTCCAAAATGAACACTTCAACTTCTTCACCTTCGACCAGGCCTTCTTTTTCAGCCGGGATAACAATAAAGCCCTTTGCTTCGGTAAGCGTGCGCAGCATCCCCGAGCGGCCGAATACCGGGACCGCGAGGGCCCCGCCGTCAGAGTGCTCCAGCTTCACGCGCACGTAATCGGTCCGCCCGCTGCGCGAGGGCAGGTTGCGGGTCAGAATTGCGCGGACCGCAGGGTGATGGTGGAGCGGTTCCCTGCCAGAGAGCCGCTCCAGGATGGCGGCGCCAAAAACAGAGAAAATCACCAGGGCTGAAACCGGGTGCCCGGGCAGCCCCATGACGGGCTTACCGCTGCAACTTGCCAGCAGCGTCGGTTTGCCGGGCTTGATCGAGATCCCCTCGACGAGCAGCCCCGGGTCGCCAAGCTCCTGCATCGTCCGGGCGGTAAAGTCGCGCGCTCCTACCGAGCTGCCGCCCGAGAAGACCAGGAAATCGACCTTATCCAGCAGATCGCGGCTTTTTCCCAGGAAAATAGGAAAAGAGTCGGCCAGAATTTCGTTTTCGAGCACCTGCGCGCCGTATTTCCGTCCCAGGAACGCCAGGGAGGGGGTATTGCTGTCGCGGATCTTGCCGGGCGGTAAAGCCGCCGTCATGTAGGGTACCAGTTCGTCCCCTGAAGAAAGCAGCCCCATCACCGGTTTGCGGTAAACTTTTACTTCTCCGATGCCTAACGATGCCAGCAGCCCGATTTCCGGCGCGCGCAGCAGCGTACCCGGTGCAAGTGCCTCTTCACCCCGGCGCAGATCTTCCCCTTTGCGGATGACATTCTCACCCGGGGCCACCTGGCGGAAGGCGTGGACCTGGTTCTCCAGCGTCTCGGTATCTTCAAGCATGATCACCGCATCGGCGCCGGCCGGGAGCATCCCCCCGGTATGGATCAGGAAGCACCGGCCTCTTTTTATGGCCGGGGCGGCCCGGCCCATCAAAATCTCGCCGGCATATTCAAAAACAGCGGGCAGCCCCTCCTGCGCACCGAAACTTTCCCGGGCAATTACGGCATAGCCGTCCACGGTGGAGCGGTCAAAGCCGGGGAGATCTTCGCCGGCGCAAACAGGTTCGGCGAGAACCCGGCCTCCGGCCCTCTCCAGGGTTGTCATTTCAGCGGTAAGCGGTTGAAAGTGTTTTTCAATCAGTTCCAGAACGATTTGCGGATCGGTCACTCGCATCAGCTTCATCAGGTTCACCTTTCCAGATAGAAGGCCGCGCCTCCGTCTTCGTGGAAACGCGGCCGTTCTTGCGGCGTGATCTCCTTTCCAAGCGCGGGAGGCGGGGGGATTTCTCCCCCAACCCTCGACCTTTCACCATAGCCTGTCAGCTGTAGGTGAGAAGGTTCGGAGTTTGTACTGTCTTTATGTAGCCTTTCTGAATTTTATTATATCATTTATTATCCTTTACCAAAAAGGTTTTTTATGCTGCATACAGATCCGTGCCTTTATTTAATAGGGGTAGAAGAGCAGGCCGAGCAGTG
>CAZPET010000109.1:0-5962 GCA_964585625.1 uncultured Syntrophomonadaceae bacterium | reverse complement strand
GTGAAGTATATCTCGATGTGCTCGCCGTCTTCTTCGTCCACCACGTCGATAAGCTTCTCCGGAGCGCCTGTTGAAGCAAGCCCTTCGAACAGCTCATCCAGATCAATACCCCCGGCCGCTTTCCTGGCCTCGGCGGGGATGAGTGCGGGCAGGCGTCTCACCAGGCCAAGGGGAAGGGAGATATTTACCTTGGCCTTCCCGGTAGAGATGTCAGTGATCTTGATGCACAGCTTCCGTTTTCCGCCGGGGGCGGGCCTTTCTTCCGGCTGCAGCGGCGCGAAAGTATCATCCTCCTGCAGCGATTCCAGAAGCTCAAGCCCCTCACCCGCCGTCAGCTTCCCTTCTTCGATCATCTTCAAAATTCTCATTTTTTCCTGGCTCAACAGGATACCTCCTCAATAAAAGAATTGATCAATGCACTTAAATCCTGATCCGCAAGCTTTCCTTATTTATAATACCTGTCCATGCCGCCGTTCATAAAGGGGGTATAATGTTCCAATCCCCTGTCAGCGGTATAGGTTGGAATCACCGGTTTCCCA
The DNA here is from genome assembly GCA_964585625.1 of uncultured Syntrophomonadaceae bacterium. GTDB lineage: Bacteria > Bacillota > Dethiobacteria > DTU022 > DTU022 > JAAZIN01. The sequence goes on along the minus strand of CAZPET010000109.1, from coordinate 5,423 downwards.
ACATCTACCGGTGCAGGGCCCACTTTCTTCTCCACCTGAATCTGCATCTTCACCATCCAGCGAAAAAGGCTGAGCGTCATCTCCACTCGAAGGGTCCCCTTTCTTTACAATTTACATATAAAAAATTCTACTCGTTCTTGATTTTACGGAGCTGCTCCGCCGCCTCCGCAGCGCTAATTTCGCCCTGCTCCAGGCTTTCCAGGATCAACCTGCGCTGCTCCTCTTTCTGCCGCCGTATTTCCTCTTCAGCCTGCGCGGCGTCCTCCAGGCCGAGCTGGTGCAGGATTCCGTTCAGGCGGCTGCGCACCGTGGGGTAAGAGATGCCCAGCGCCCGCTCCATCTCCTTGATATTGCCCCTGGTCTGGAGGAAAGTAAGGACAAAGTGTAACTCTTCGCCGTCCAGCCGGCAGAAAGCGCAGGGGCTGAACCTGCCCTCGATGCTGACCTGGCAATCGGGGCAGTAGAGCCGGCGAATCTCCAGCTCCTTGCTGCAGGTTGGACAACGTCCCGGTCCACGCATGTTGCTCACCTCGAATTCAATTGCTGTAATAAGTTGTTAAGATAATACCGCACTGTATTTAATTTGTCAACCCCAAAATTAAGAATATCAATATTATAATTAAGTTATTTAAGGTAATCGCTAAAATTGCGTAGAATTGCCATGCAGCCGGGAGAAGGAATTTATCTTGAAGGTAAAGAATTACTTTTAATACCAATGCCGGCCGAGCCCGGTCAACCGGGAGGTAATAAATGATGGGTATTGAAGTGAGAGCTTTCGGAAAGTTATCTTTGCTGTTCAAGGAAAGGGGCTGGCCCAATCCGACCATCTACGAAGCCGGGAGCCCTTTAACCGCCGGGGAGCTGAGAGAGAGGCTGGAGCTCCCCTCTGAAGATGTCGAGGCTGTCTTCGTCAACCACTCGATCCGCCCGTTTTCTACTTTACTGAAAGAAGGAGACCGGGTGGCTTTTGTGCCACCCGGCATTCCCAGCATTCACCGTTTCAACCTGGGGTTTTACGCGGCAAAGGAAGATAAGTAGCCATCCGTTTCGGGATCGGCGCTCATTCAACCCCCGGCGACGGGTGGAAAGATAGCCGCCTTCCGGCCGTCCTGCAGGATATGATTCCCGGGGCGCGCGGCGTGCTCGACGAATACCAGTTTGGCCTCATCCCTCCCCAGGCCCAGCTCTGCCAGCAGGTCATCAACGGTGGAGCCGCGGGGCAGGAGAAGGGTGAACGGCTCGCTTCCCCGGCCCCGCGGGTGGTATTTCCCCAGATTGGCGTAAAGGACCACCGTTACTTCGATCAGTTCCAGAACCTGTCCAGCTCCTCGTCGGAAATATCGTAGACATGGTTATGCGGCGGGAGCTGTTCGTAGCGCATGAATTCCGGCGGGCGGTCCGCAGCCGCGGTGATGCCGGCGCGGATGTTGAAATCTCTTTCCGCCTGCAGGATCTCCCTGCCGATCGCGCCCACGTCGTCCCCGGTATAGCCGGTCCCCAGCATGCCGTTTACTGTCTGGACGACCCCTTCAAAGCCGCTGGGGATGTCGAGGATGGGAAATGCGATGAAGAGGCAGTAGCCGGTGGAATCGATAAAGGCGGTGGTCTCCTGGAAAGCCCTCGAGAGGGCCACCTTCTCCGTGGTGGAAAGGGGCTCCTGCTGCCCCCCCACCGCCAGGATTTCCGGAGCGATGGTATAGCCGGCGGTATGGTCTGCCCCCATGGGCGAGGTGATATAGGTCACCCCGATGCCCTTTACCGCCCGGGGCTCGTAGGCGGGCATCCCCTGACCCTTGACCGTGGGGATACGGGTCACGCCGTAGGCTTTCCCGGTAAAGTAGGCGCCCTGCCCCAGGAGATGTCCCAGGGGAGTGCGAGCGCCGATCTCGCCGAGCAGCTTGATCGCCGACGGGCCGTCCCCGAACTCCGCCAGGCCCGCCTCCATGGCCACCCCCAGCGTCACCCCCGCTTCGATGGTGTCGATGCCGAGGTCGTTGCAGAGCCGGATCAGCTCGGCCACGTGGTCGAGGTTGTCGATGCCGCAGTTGGCTCCCAGGGCCCAGCTAGATTCGTACTCGATGCAGGAAACATGTTCGCTGCCGTCTTCCCGGGCGTAGACGTTGGAGCAGGCGATGATGCAGCCGGGATGGCAGCTGTGCCCCATCATCCCGGCGCCGCCCCGCTGTTTCGCCGCCTCGGCGAGAGCCTCGCCGCTGATCTGCTGCGCCCCTTCGAAGATACCGGAGCGGAAATTCCTGGTGGGCAGGCCGCCGGCCTCGTTGAGGATATTGACCAGCACCGCGGTGCCGAAGCTGTTGAGGGCGCCGCCCTTCTTGGTGACATCGTGGGACTGGATGGCGTCAACCAGCTTTTCCCGGCCTTCTTTGAAAAGATCCTGATCCGCCGGTTCGACCCCGGGAGCGCCCGTATCGTCGAGGACGATGGCTTTCAGACCCTTGCTGCCCAGAACCGCTCCCAGCCCGCCGCGCCCGGCATAACGGGAGGGGCGCCCTTCCTTGTCATTGAAAGCGATGCCGGCCATGGCCATCTTCGCCTCTCCGGCGGGACCGATGAGCATGAAAGCTCCTTTTTCCCCGTGGTTTTCCTTGAGGATAGCGGCCGCTTCATAGGTGCCCTTCCACTGCAGCCCCTCCGCCGGAACCAGCTCGCCCCCGTTCACGTCCAGTTTCAAGAGCCAGCGGCTGTCGTCACCGGCGGCACCTTCAACGACCAAGGCTGCGTAGCCCATGCGGGCCATTTTCTGGGGGAAGGGAGAGCCGGCGTTGGACTCCTTGATCCCGCCGGTAAGCGGGGACTTGCCTCCCACCGAGATACGGCCGGAGTTGGGAGCGCTGGTACCGGTGAGGATACCGGGGGCGAATACAACCTTGTTGTTGGGCCCCAGGGGATGGCAGCCGGCCGGTACTTCGTCGCTGACCATCAGCGAGGTCAACCAGCGCCCGCCCTTGCCTGCAAATTTGTCGGGCAGAGGCTCAACAACCACTTTCTTCTCCGACATGTTTACTCTTACCACGCTTCTCATACTGACTCCTCCTTGCGGTTTATATTTTTATGAACCGGGAGGTGACCCGAGATCCCTGTTTTTGTCCTAAGCAGTAACCTCCTTTACTCTTGAGTTTTGTGAAACCGGAGAATTAATAGCACAAATACCCTTTATACCTGCACCGTGCAGAGGGGATCACGAGGTTAATAAATGGATGTTCTTTGCAGCGGCACACATGTACAGGGGCCGGGTGTAAGAAGTGATGGTTGGAAAATTCACTTGAAGGTTAATGAAGTAATATTTGCTATGTTTATCAAATTATAGCACAATAATTGAGTATAGTGAAGCAATACATCAGGGGTGCCTATTAACGGGAATTAAAAAATTGTGATTAAATCTCTCTCCTGGCAGGAACTTGCGCATGGAAAATTGAAATGATTAGCACAACAAATTCATTATCTGGAGGGATTATCTTGACTGTTACTGTTGAGCCCCATAAGTCTTCCCTGGGCATGGAGGCAAATATTGCCGTCCTCATTGCCTATCTCGGGGGTGTGGTAATCGGTTGGATACCGTATATCGGCTATGCCGCCTTTCTGGTCCCGCTGATCGTGTTTATCCTGGAAAAAGAGAGCAGGTTTGTCCGCTTTCATGCCATGCAGAGCTTCGCCTTAAGTATTCTCGGCCTGGTTCTTAGTTTATTGCTGTTGCTTATTTCCAATATAATTGCCGCCTCACTATTTTATTCTTCGCCGGGTGCAGCTTTAGGCATCCTCAGTGTGATTGGCGCTCTCGGATATATCATCTCTATACTCATACTTGTAATGGCTGTTATCGCGGTTGTTAATGGTTTTCAATATAAAGAATACAGGCTGCCGGTGCTCGGCAACCTGGCAGCCAAACTGGCAGACGTTGGTGAAGGGATGTTTCATAAAAGCGCCTGAAAGGTTCAGGTGACAGGGGGACGTTTCTCCTGTCACCTGAAATAGAACCGGGGAAAAGCTGAGATTCTTTGTGCTCCGTGGTAACCTTTCCATCCATTGACATGGGTATTACTTCTGCCCCCCAGATCGCCTAAACAGTCTAGTAGCGCAGCCTGGACCGCAACCGCGCCGGTTTATCCCGGCGAATCAACCTATCCCACTGTCCCCCTATATCAGTTTAACGTAGTCCTGTGCACCATAGAATATACGATGAACGATAACAGCCTTAGAAGCCACGTCAACTTTATAAACCAGCACATAATTTTTTATGGCAATCTTGCGATAACCCTCTTTTTCCAAGCGAGCGTCATGACATCGTTCATAGATAAGGGGATTGCTTTTCAAATGGTTGTAGCATTTTTCCACTTCATCGAGGAGACTGGTAGCTGCTGTGGGGTTTGCAAGCTGAACGGTTAGGTAAGCAACAATATTATCCAAATCTTTGTGAGCAAGCCCCGAAACTACCAACCTATACATTATATTTATCCCTTATATTTTTCAAAGAGGTATCTCCGTCAAGCACCTTTTCTTCAGCTATTTGCGCTTCGGCCGCAGCCAATTTATTATACACATCCAACATGAACAATTTTTCTTCGTACATTTTTACGCTCATGATAACCATATCACCGTAGCCATTCTTGGTAATATAAATCGGCTCGGTTTCCTCTTGGCACATCCGAGAGATTTTGCTAGTATTTTTCAAATCTCGGATTGGAATGATTCGCGGCATAATCGTCAACTCCTTATATACTTAATGGTATAATAATACCATAATTATGCCCCAACACGCAAGAACATCTTGAGGAAAGGGTGCTCGACAATTATGTGAGTAAATAATTGGTAACTCCGTTGGGGGACAAGGGGATCGGTGGTAATCTCATATATCACGGGGACGGTTCTTTTGATATATCGCTTGCGTGACAGATCCTGCTTGAACTTCCCTTTTTGTATTTTCCCCAATAAAATATATCAGGAGGACCGTCCCCCCGATATGCTGCGGCGTCCTCCCAGGGCTACGCTCCTGTAGTTAAGGTTTGAATTGAGCGCCCACAGGGCCGTTGCCAGGCTTCTAGTGGAGAGAAAAGTCTTCATGAATTTCTTAAACATCACTGTTTTGCTGTAGATACGGCTACTGCTTTGCTCCATAATGCTCAGCAGTTCTGCGGGCTTCATGTGCTTCGGCTTAAATGTGACCTCAGTCATGTCATAATGCGACCAATCATCGGGGTAGTTGCGATACAGCAAGCGCTTCTCTCCCTCAAGTCTGTTGAACAGTCTGGTGCCCGGAAGCGGCGTAATTATGGTCATCTGCATAACATCAACCGGTCCGTTAACCATATACTCCGTTCTTTTTTTCAGCCTTTTCAAGTTTATTTCGAACCGCCATGCGATACAGATGCCCCCACTCACTGGATCGTACCCCCTTTGATGGACAG
>CAZPET010000108.1:0-5990 GCA_964585625.1 uncultured Syntrophomonadaceae bacterium | reverse complement strand
CGTATCAGGAAGCTGCCCAGAAGAAGCAGGGTTACCAGGGAGGGGGTGACCACGCCAAAAGTGGCGAGCAGCGCTCCGCCAAGACCGCCCAAACGGTAGCCGATAAAGGTGGCGGCGTTTATCGCCAGGGGCCCCGGGGTTACCTCGGCCACGGCAACTATGTCGAGAAATTCCGCCGCTGTGAGCCATCCGTGGCGGGTGATGATCTCCCGCTCCATCAGCGGGATCATGGCATAGCCGCCGCCGATGGTAAACATTCCGATTTTCAAGAAGGTCCCGTACAGGGAGAAGAGATAAGCCAAGTTAATCCGCCTTTTCTTTAAAAATAAGCAAACCTGCCATCCCTCCGGCTATCAGAACGGCGATGGGGTGAACTTTCAGGAGCAGTGCTGCTGCCAGAAGTACTACCGCCAGGGTGATACTGAGCCAGTGATCCAGAATGCTGCGTCCCAAATTGATGACGGCGGCGGCGATAAGGGCGACCACCGCCGGCCGGAGACCATAAAATATAGCTTTGATATAAACGTTATCCTGGAAAACGGGGAGAAAGAAGGCGGCCAGGGCGAGAATAACCCCGACCGAAGGAATGATCACCCCGAGTGCGGCCAGGCTGCCGCCGGCAATACCGCGCAAATGCAAACCAACCTGGATGGCGCTGTTCAGGGCGATGGCGCCGGGGAGGCTCTGGGCGACAATGAGCATATCGAAAAAGAGGTTTTCCTCAACCCATCCCCGGCGGGTGACCACCTCGCGCTGGATGATCGGCAGCATGGCGTAGCCGCCCCCGAAGGTAAAGGCGCCAACTTTCAAAAATACGAGAAATATTGTCAGTAAGGAGACCGCTTTCGGCTGAACCGCCTGCTGCTCCCGGTCCAATTGGAAACCTCGTTTCTATCCTAATCCAAATATTTTAACTGCTCATGCTAAGGGGATATGATGCATATGAATCATCACTCATGATAATAGAAGGTCATGGTTTTCCGTGATTCTGTTCCGTCTTCTCCAGCTGGTCAAATACGCGCATCACCGCCTGCAGGGAGACGATCAGGTTTTCCCGCTCTTCCTCGGTAAGACGCTCGGCCAGGTTGTTGAAGCGGAAGGAGCGCCTTTCAAAAACGAGACCGGCGAGCTGCCGGCCGTAAGAGGTCAGGTTGACCCGGACCACGCGCCGGTCTTTTTCATCGCCGCGCCGTTTGACCAGGTTGAGATGGACCAGCCGGTTCACCAGCCGCGTGGCCGCGCTTTCAGCCAGGCATATTTCGGCGCTCAGTTCGCCCATGGTCAGGTCATTGTTGAAGTAAAGGACCAGCAGCGCGTTGATCTGGCCCGGCGTAATCTCCAGCCCGGTCAGCTCCCGGTTCTCTTCAGCGCTGAGATAGTGCATCAGCTTGGGAAAGATGGCCTGGATGGAGGCAGTAAACTTATCCATGTTCCGGTAATCCCTGTTCATGACAGCTCATCCTCCTTGGGGGCGGCGTGGTCGGTTTCTTACTAGGTTAGGGTATTTTTGGGGTGAAGTCAAGACACCACGGCTGGCTAAGTTTAATCCCGGGGGTAAACGTAACGTAACGTAAGGAAGGATCTCGAGAGGCGAGATCCTTCACCTGCAAAAGGGATAATTTCCCGGGGAATCAGGCAACCACTTGACTCATTGAACCGGGCGGAGATTTACCTCGATAGACTGTTCGCTGGAAATTACCAGCGGCCAGCGGCCTTGCCCCAGCTTGATTTTCCCGGTGGCTTTTTGATGCGGGAAATTATCGGGATCTTCTTTAGAGGTATACTCCCAGTCTGTGTTACCGGTCAGGTTATCCCTGGACCAGGCCACCGAGCCGAAGAGGGTTAAATCGAGATCCGGGGCCAGGTTGACCCGGACCGGCCCCCCGCTATCAACAGACCAGGGCGCCGCTAGGGAATCAAGGCTCAGCGTGGTATTGTTGCCGGTGTGGGGCCTGATTACCTCCAGCGAGATACCGGCGGGGACAAATATTGCCCTGCCGGAGCTGCTGTAATTGTACCTGAAGATATTTTTCTGTTCGGGAACCTGATTGATCTGAATAAAGAGAGTGTCTCCAACTGTCTTAATTTCGGCCTGTGACTGCCGGGCCAGCTCTTCGGCTGCTTCGGCGGAAGAAGCCCGGATGGTCGCCTGCCCCAGAATGGTAAGCTTCTCTCCGGAAATGCTGTGCAGTTCCAGGTCCCCTTCCCGGGACGAGAGGATCACCTTTTTGAATCCGGTGAGTTCGATCTCCTGGTCCGGTATGGCACAGGAGTACTCGGAAATAGAGAGCGCCTCCCGGATCTGCGGAATTAGGCCGCTGTAAGAGACGGCGTAGCTTCCCAGGCAGAAGAAAAATAGAACGATCATCAGCAGAATGGACCAGCCGTCGTATTTAAGTTTAAACTGCTCATTTTGGGATAAAAAGCCCACCGCCAGGATCTCGGCTCCAAGCAGGATCAGCGCCAGCGGCCACCAGGTGATCACCAGTTCAAGAGCTTTTGGGGTTCCGCTGAAACGATCGATGATCAATCCGACACCCAAAAGTACCAGGATCAAGCCCATGGAAAACGAACCAACACGCCACTGTCTCATCGCTCATTCCTCCTCCTGCAGCAATTCCTCGGGTAGAGAATTTTCTTCCGCCGGCGGTGACGGTTCAACCGGTGCCGGTATCTTCTCCTCCGGCAATGGCTGGCCCGTTTGGGGCATTTTCTCTTCCAGCGATTTTGGCGGGGATATCGGTTTGCCCCAGGCCAGGCGGATGCCGCCGGCAATCAGCAGCAGAGCGACCAGGGAGACACCGGCTACCCGTACCACTTCGTAACTTAAATACCGCACCAGCATGGGATAAGCCAGCTTGTTTAGCAGGATCAGACTTCCGATTACGATCAGACCGATCCCGACCCATCTCTGTTTTTTGAAAAACCAGTTCCAATCATCAAACCGGTAACCCAGGGGAGGCGCTACCTCATCATAACACTGCAGGGCGTCAAAAAGGCTGTAGAACCAGATCACGGGCAGTAGAAATGCAAACAGGGACAGGCCGATCCAATCCATTAAAAAGATCGTCAGGAAGAAGGCCAGCATAAACAGGAGGCCTCTTTGCCGCCAGCCCAGGTACATATGTCCCGCTCCGGGGAGTGCCGAGAGGATGATCGTGGCCAGTTTACTCTTTTTAGGCATGCTTACTCCTCCTTACTTTCACGTAGTTTCTCAAGCCGTGCCCGGGCAGTCTCAAGAAGATGGCTGGTGTCCCAGTGGGCTGTCTTTTCGATGGCCCGGGAGAGTTGCTCTGTCTCCGCAAGAATACCCGGGAGCTCCCTGGCGCAGAGATCGAACATGCCGCTGCTCATCAAAGCCAGGGTGATTGCTGCAGCGACGGTATAGTTGACCAGGGAACGGGAGCGCCGTTTTTTGTACGCCTGCTGCTTTCTCATCCGGATCATTTCTTTAACCGAGGTGCTGAAATCCTGCGGCAGCAGCAGCTCCGCCAGGCGAGTTTCGTGCTCCGCAGCCGCGGCGAGATAGCTTTGCAGGCAGCTGTCGCATACAGCGAGGTGATCTTCCATCAGGCGGCGCTGATTTTCATCGATCCGGTTATTCCGGTACAAAACCCATGTTCCGGTATCGTAATGATTCAATTACAGCCCCTCCTCATACTCATTTCTCAAGATCCTCCTGGCACGGTAGAGACGAGATTCCACTGTTTTTACGCTGACTCCCGCTTCATCAGCCAGCTGGCGGTAGCTTTTCCCCTCCAGGAGGTAGCCGGCCATGGTGGTGCGGTAGGGCGGGGGCAGGGCCTGCAGAAGCGAAGCCAGGCGGCCCTTCGCCGTATGGCATAAGTATTCTTCTTCTGCCGAGAGAGCGGAACCGGGGCGCAAATCACCCGGAGAGTCATGAAGAACCTCTCTATTGCGCCGTTCCCGCTTCCGGCACCAGTCAATCGCCTTGCGGGTGGCGATGCGGGCCAGCCAGAATTTCAGGTTGCCGCCGCGGTAGCCGGAGAGAGAGCGGTAGACCTGCCAGAAGGTTTCCTGCAGCACGTCCTGAGCCTCGACGGGATCCCGGACCACAGGCAGGATCGTGGCCATCAGGTAGCCTTTATACTGATCAATGAGCTGCGTAAAAGCTTCTTCATCGCCGCCGGCGGCTCTCTCGATCCACTCAGGGCCCAAGCGCTCTCCTCCTTTTTCGCTCCCTTTATATAAGACGACTTAAAGCGGCCGATCCCTGCCGAAAAAGGTTCTTAAAAAAATTATAAGCTCTGATTGCAGAAACAATCAAGCACCTTAAACAGCATTGACTTTCTCTAACCTCTTACTTCCAACCTACTACCTCTAATAGGCAGCGCAGCGAAGAATCTCGTATTTTCGTTTGTCCCCTCTGCCTGAATTTGGTATACTATTAATATCCTCTCCTGTCATACTAGGTAAAAGCAGCTAAACTAAAACTAAAATACACGGGGGTGGATAACCGTGTTGAGAATAGTCGGGCTCACCCCGCACCCGCCGCTGATCATCCCGGAGGTAGGCCGGAATGAACTCTCCAGGGTGCAGCAGACTGTTGCGGGAATGGAGCGTTTAAGCCGGCGGGTCCGTGATGCGGCGCCCGGGTGCCTCATCTTGATCACGCCGCACGGTCCTATGCTGCGTGAGGGGATCGCGGTGCCGGCAGAGCCGCGGCTCGAAGGTGACTTCGGAGATTTCGGGGCTCCCGGGGTGAAGGTCTTCCTGGAAACAGATGCCGCGCTTCTGGAGCATCTAAAGTGCGAAACAGAGGGTGAATCGCTTCGCCCGGTAATCCTTGCCGCCGGTGATCGCCGCCTTCGCCGCAGGATCCCCCTCGATCACGGCGCCGGGGTGCCGCTTTACTACCTGCAGCAGGCGGGGGTTTCCGTGCCCGGGCTTCATCTAACCTATACCTTTGCCCCCAACCGCGCTCTTTACCGCTTCGGGCAGGCTTTGCGGCGCGCTGTTGAAGCCCGCGGTCTGCCGGCTGCAGTGGTGGCCAGCGGGGACCTTTCTCACCGCCTCATTCCCGGGGCGCCGGCCGGTTACAACCCGCGGGGCGCCGAATACGACCGCCTTTTGATCGAGCTGCTCCGCGAGGGGCGGGTCGAAGATATCCTGGCGCTGGATGAAGAGCTCGTTGAAGAGGCCGGGGAATGCGCCCTGCGTTCGTTTTTGATTGCCCTGGGGATGCTCTCCGGGGAGACCTTCCAGACCGAGATCTTCTCTTACGAGGGCCCCTTTGGCGTAGGCTACCTCGTGGCGGAGCTTCGTCCGGCGGCGGCCGGCAGCGGGAGCGCTCCGTCTGCTGAAGAGGAGACGGCCGGCGAAAAAAGCAATGCGCCGGGTGATCCGGTACTGCTGGCGCGGCAGGCGCTGCTCCATTACCTGGAGCACGGCCGTCCCCCGGCGCCGCCCGAACCCCTGCCGGCTGAACTCTCTCCGCGGGCCGGGACCTTTGTTTCCCTGAAGAAAGGCGGGGAGCTGCGCGGCTGCATCGGCACGGTGGAGCCGGTCCGCAGAAGCCTCGCCGAGGAGATCATCATGAACGCGGTCAGCGCGGGGGTGAGAGACCCCCGGTTTGAACCGGTGCGCCTTGAAGAGATCGATGAACTCACCTTTTCGGTGGATGTGCTCATGCCCCCGGAAAGAATAGAGAGCCCCGCGGAGCTGGATCCCGGTAAATACGGGGTGCTGCTGCGCAGCGGACACCGCAGCGGCCTCCTGCTGCCCGACCTCGAAGGGATCGATACGGCGGCCGAGCAAATTGCCATCGCCCGCCGCAAGGCCGGCATCGGCCCCCATGAACCGGTCGAGCTATACCGCTTCGAGGTCCGACGCTACAGCTGATATTACTAGAACCGTCCTCAAGGTGACTGATCATGCGAAAGCAAGCCCTTTTTTATACCAGAGAAAAAGATCGGGTCCGCTGCCTTCTCTGCCCCCGCCGCTGTCTGCTCAAGGAGGGGCAGGAGGGC
>CAZPET010000107.1:0-6141 GCA_964585625.1 uncultured Syntrophomonadaceae bacterium | reverse complement strand
CTCAGCGAACTGATCAAGATCAATACATCCAACCCGCCGGGAAATGAAACGGCGGCGGCGCGTTACCTGGCCGGGCTGCTGCAAGAGGCGGGGATCGCCTGCGAGATTATCGAGCCGGCCGAAGGGCGGGGCAGTTTGATCGCCCGGTTCGGGTCCGGCCCGAAGAAGCTGCTCTACATGTCCCATCTCGATGTGGTCCCGGCAGGGGACGATTGGGATTTTGAGCCCTTTTCCGGAGAGATCAAAGGCGGTATGGTCTTTGGGCGCGGCGCCATCGACTGCAAGGACATGGCAGCAGCCCAGGTTTGCGCGGCGCTGCAGTTGGCCAAAGAAGGTATTTCTTTAAACGGTGAGCTGATCGTTGCTGCAACCGCCGATGAAGAGCAGGGAGGCGAGCTTGGGGCGGGCCATCTGGCGGCGCACTGCCCCGAGAAGATCCGGGCGGACTTTGCGATCAACGAGGGCGCTCCGTTTCCTCTCGCGATCAACGGAAAAATGATCTACTTCATCCAGGTGGGGGAAAAGGGGACTGCCTGGAGCAGGATCAAGACCCGGGGAGTCTCCTGCCACGGTTCCATCCCCACTCTCGGTGAAAACGCAGTGGTTAAAATGGCCCGGGCGGTGAGCGCGCTGGACGGTTACCGTCCGGGAATAATCCTCATTCCCGAGCTTACCGCGCTGCTGACAGAGCTGGCCCGGATCCGCGGCCTGGATATGGTTCCGACGCCGCAGAATACAGATGAGCTGCTGCAGAAGCTAAACATAGACGCCTCCTTTACCGAGACGCTGCGGGCCATGACCAGGATGACCGTCTCTCCGAATATAATCCGGGGCGGGGCCAAAACAAATATAGTTCCCGATAGCTGCGAAAGTGATATCGATATCCGCATTCTTCCGGGACAGAGCGCGGATTACGTGATGCAGGAAGTCTACAATCTGGTCGGCCCGGGAGTGGAGATCGCGCTAACCGAATACCGCGAGCCGACTTTTACATCCTCGCAGTTGGAGCCATACCGGTTGATGAAGCAGCTCACTGAAGAGCTGGCCGGCCCGGATGCAGTCTGCCTGCCGGTTATCTCCACTGGTTCCACCGATTCGAAGTATTTACGCGGTCTCGGCATCCCCGCTTACGGGATCGGCCTAATGGATTCCGGTTACGATCCCGATATCTCGGCTACCATGCACGGCCGGAATGAGCGAACCGATGTGATGAGCCTGCACCTGAAAACAGAGTTCCTGGTGGAGCTGGCCCGCCGTTACCTAAGCTAGTGCTCTGTCAACCAAATATGTTTGACAACAACTGCCAGGGTTCTGAGAAAGTTGCTTGGCAGAATACAAGTGTACGGTTTCCCTTTACAGAACAAAAAGAAGCCGGTGAAGGATAATAAATATAAAAGGGCCGCTTTCTGCCAAAATTTGCAGGAAGAGAACAAATTTTGTCGAATTGTCATTGATCAAAGGAGGCGGTCCAGATGTCCCAACGGCTTGGGCATAGAATCAAGGCGCTACGGCGTCTGAAACGGGTGACCCAACAGGAACTGGCCGGTATGATCGATATCTCTGTCACCTCGCTCAGCCATATCGAGAGGGGCCGGAAAGCTCCCTCCCCGCAGCTGCTGGAGAAGATTGCCCGGCAATTGGATGTGCCCGGAGAAGAGCTCTTTATCATCAGGGAGCGCGATGATGCCCCGGAAATCACAAAATTGCCCGGCCGGGCCACCAGCTATTAGAATCGGCCCGGTTCATGTTCAGCCTGCTCTGGCCCTTGCACCGATGGCCGGGGTAACCAGTCATCCCTTTAGAATCCTGGCCAGGGAGTACGGGTGCGGGCTGGTTTTTTCAGAGATGATTCATGCCCGGGCGCTGCTGCACGGCGGCAGATACAGCCGTCTGTTGACCTATTTCCACGAGGCGGAGCGGCCGGTGGGGCTGCAGCTTTTCGGCTCCGAGCCGGTGCTGCTCGCTGAAGCGGCTCAAAAGGCTGAAGCCCTGGGGGCGGATCTGGTTGATCTTAACCTCGGCTGTCCCACCCCGCGCATCGTGCGCAACGGTGAAGGCGGGGCGCTGCTGCGGCAGCCGCAGCTCTGCAGCGCCATCTTCAAAGCGGTTGCCGGCGCGGTGGCCTGTCCGGTGACGGTGAAGCTGCGGAAAGGTTGGGATGATCGCCTGGTTAATGCGGTTGAGATCGCCGGAAGGGCAGAAGATGCCGGGGTCGAAGCGGTGACCGTCCACGGCCGTACCGTGGCCCAGGGGTTCAGCGGAAAGGCCGACTGGGAGATCATCCGGGCGGTCAAGCGCGCTGTAAGCATTCCCGTACTGGGCAACGGGGATATCGCCTCCGCGGATGATGCCGCGGCGATGCTTGATTACTGCGGCTGCGACGGCGTGATGATCGGGAGGGCCGCTCTGGGCAATCCCTGGATATTTGAACAGGTTAGAGCCAGGCTGGAGGGCGGACCGGCGGTGGAACCTCCCGCGCCTCAGGAGCGGGTCAGAACGGCCCTGCGGCACCTCGAGCTGCTCTGCAGATTTAAAGGTGATGAAGCGGCGCTGCGCGAGATGCGCCGCCAGGCCGGATGGTATCTGAGGGGATTTCCCAAAGCGGCGCTGGCGAGGCGCAGCCTTGCCGAAGCGGCCACGGTGGAGGGGTTGCGTACGGTTATGCAAAAGTTTATTACCCCGGGGGAATATTAAATCAGGAGGTTGATCAGAATGTGCCAGTCAAGTGTATACCTGGTCAAAGACGGCCGGGAAGAACTGGTGATGGAGGATGTCAGCGTGATCACGCCACAGGGCGAAGAGCTCTTGCTGGTCGGCATGTTAGGTGAAAAGAAGCAGGTCAAGGCTAAAATCAAAGAGCTCCAATTGATGGATCATAGAATTTTGCTGGAAGAATAAAGAGCCGGGACCGTTTCAAACTCGTCAAGTATAGGGAGCTGCTCCGGAGAGAGCGGCTCCTTTTAATTTTATACAATCTTTCGTATCTGGATACCGGCTATCTTAAAAAATTTGGTGCGAATATCGCTTGCTTTTTAAGGGACACAGTGGTAGAATGCCATTGTATACATAAATGTGCACAAGGGTGGTTGGGCCGTGCGTTTTGAAAATTTCGTGCGGATTGGTGAGAAACTGGTCAGCGTGGATCGGGTCAAGCGCTTGCTGGAGCGGGTCCTGGAGTTGCGGGCGGAGGGACTGTCCCAACAGGAGGTCGCCCGGCGTCTTTCGCTTGACCGCAGCTTCATCTCCCGTCTTGAGACGATCGGTGAGGTGCGCAAAGGAAAAAGAGTGGCGGTAATCGGCTTTCCGGTTGAAAACAAAGAAGAACTGGTAAATATCTGTCAAGATCTGGGGTTGGAGTTTTTTTGGCTGATGACCAACCGGGAACGCTGGGAGCTGGTCGGCGAAAGGCAGGCTCTGGATTTTTTTAATCAGGTATTGGAGCTGATTACCCGCTTGAGGGATTATGAAGTTGTGGTGATGGCTACCTCTGAAAAGTGGTATTGCCTCGCCGAAGCGCTGCTCGATTGCCAGATTCTCTATATAGACCTGGGGCCGACCCCGGTCCGGGAAGACAGGCGGGTTGATCCGGACCAATTTCGCAATTTAATTGAGCAGGTGTTAAACGATGGAAGAAGGGAGCGGGATTAATATGAAACATGTGGTGGGAATCAGCCTGGGCTCATCCCAGAGGGACCACGCGGCTACCGTAAACCTGATGGGGGAAGAATGCAAGGTTGAACGTTTCGGGACCGACGGGAATATGGGAAGAATGATCGACCTGATCAAAGAATATGATGGAAAAGTAGATGCTTTTGGTCTGGGAGGGATCGATCTTTACGTTTCCGCCGTCGATAAACGTTATATTCTGCGCGATGCTCGAAAAATCATCCAGGCGGCGCAGCTGACGCCGATTGTCGACGGGTCCGGGTTGAAGCATACCCTCGAGCGGCGGGTGATCGAGTATCTTGTCGCCAACACCGATATCTTTAAAGAGCGGCGCAAAGTGCTTCTGACCTGTGCCATGGACCGGCTCGGGATGGCCCAGGCCCTGTTCGATGCCGGCTGCGATGTTACCCTGGGCGATTTCCTCTATGTTCTCAACGTGCCGCTGCCGCTGAAATCTTTGAAGAGCCTGGCCCGTTTGGCCCGTTTTGTCGCGCCCATCGTGGTCCGGCTGCCGTTTTCGATGGTTTATCCAACCGGGGAACAGCAGGGAGAGAACAAGCCGCGCCAGACCAGGTACTTTCTAGAAAACGAAATTATTGCGGGAGACTTTCATTTTATACACCGCTATATGCCGCCGGAGCTGCCCGGCAAGATTGTAATTACCAATACCGTGACCAGTGACGATGTGCGTTACCTGAAAGAGCGGGGTGTGAAGACCCTGGTTACGACCACCCCCGAGATGGATGGCCGCTCTTTCGGCACCAATATACTGGAGGCTCTCCTGGTTTCGCTGGCGGGCAGCACCAGGGAGCTCCCGGAAGATCAATACGACCGGATGCTGGAAGATTTGAAGATCACGCCCCGTATCGAAGATCTGCAATAGTTTAGATTTACGGCAGGAGCGGATGGGACATCCGATGGTTGATCGCTTTGCCATAATTGTCAACTCTCCCCGGCCGGGCCGTACGGCCCGGCCGCCTGCTCTTTCTGCCTCCATATGGAACCGCTTCGCCCCGATCGGGGCGGCTGCCCTGACCGGGATCAGCTCTCCCTTCGGGCAGGCGTCAGGTCATTTCCTTTTTTTCAACCATGATAACCGTCAACTGCAGCGGCTATCCAGAGGTCAGTTAATCAAAAGGACCATTCGCGCCGGCAAGAAGGCTTCCCGGCTGGGTGCCCGCATCATCAGCCTCGGTCCACCCATGTCGGCGGCATTGGGCGATTCTGCCGTGGCGATTGCGCGAAGGCTTGGCCTTACTGTAACCGGCGGCTCCGGATACAGCGCCGTGGCCGCGATTGAAGGTCTGCGGAAGGCGGCTGCCTTGATGGGGCTGATCCTGGAGGAGGCTGCAGTGCTGGTTCTGGGGGCGGCTGAGCCTCTCGGAAGTGTCTGCACGCAAATTTTAGCCCGCGACGGAGTCAACTATATAACCCTGGTAGACAGCGACAGTGCCCGCCTGGATCTATTATCGCGCCGGGTGCTGTATGACTGCGGGGTGGCCTGCAAGGTCAGCATGCAGGTAAGCAGGGCGGTGGCGCGGGCGGACCTGGTTATCGTAGCGGGGGGAGCAGCCGGCGCCGCGCTCCAGCCGCCGGATCTAAAGCCGGGCGCGGTTGTCTGCAACCTGGGTGCGGCGGATGAACTCTCCTTGAGCATTATCAACCGGCGCCCCGACGTGATGGCCTTTGATGATGCCGTTGTCCGGCTGCCGGGCGAAGCGGTACTGGGCTGTGACCCGGGCCTTCCTGAAGCGAGTATTCGCGCCTGGATGGCTGAAGCGATTTTATTGGCCCTGGAAAGGAGATACGATCGTTATTTTCTCGGCCGGGAGCTGCATGTTGAGAAGGTGGCCGAGATGAGGCGCCTCTCCGTGAAGCACGGCTTTACCCTGTCCGGATTCACGGCTGCAAACCGCTACTTAAGTTTTGCCGAAGTGGAAGGGATCAAAAATAACCTGCCTGTAGTCTGCTGATATCAACCGGCCCGTTCTCATCCGCATTGGTTTTGGCCTGCACCGGGATCATGAAATCTTATCTGTCAGAACGTTTTGTTTGGGCCTCAAGAATTGGTTATCTCCGGTCATGGTAAACTTATCTCAGACCGCTTGCAGGGTGACAATATATCATAGTCCGGTCACACTTGACAATTGCGGTACGGCCATTTATAATACTTTTACAATTTATGATCACATCTTTACGGAACAATTTAGGGCTATGCGCGCAGTGTCAAGGAGAACTTGGCACTCTATTTATGAGTTCTCAGGCGGTTCCTTTTTTTATTTTATCGTTCAAGCGCATATGCCCCGGGAAAAGCTCATAGTATTGTAATGTTCTTTCAGGTTAAATTTTCTTTGAGGGGGAGAATCATTACATGACCAATGAAGAGGTCCTTTTAACCAGGGGCGGCCTGGAGAAATTGGAAAAGGAGCTTTTTTTTCTGAAATCGGTCAAACGTAAAGAGATTGCCGCCCGGAT
>CAZPET010000106.1:0-6159 GCA_964585625.1 uncultured Syntrophomonadaceae bacterium | reverse complement strand
AGAGGCCGCAGCGAAAGGCAAAGGCCACCGCCAGCCCGGTAAAAATAAGCGGCGTGACGTAGGCGATGGTTTCCGAAAAATTTCGCATATTGCTAAAAACACTTTTATAGATCGCCATGTAGGCCAGCAGGGGGTTCTTCCCGATGGCCAGGATAACCAGGGCGCCGATAAGAAAACCAAAAATAATGGCGATTACAGGCACCTTGAGGTTTTCGCGCCAGAAATCAAGTATAATGCGCCCCCCGGCGGATAGTTTATTTCTAAGCCACCCGGGAATAAGTTCCCACAATTTTAATAAAGATTCTTTAAGCTGTTTGGCCGGCTTTCTGAACATCGCCATCCCCCCCTTCCCCGCGTTTGATCCCGGCCATGAGCAAGCCGATCTTCTGTTCATCAGCCTCTCCGGTACTGAGTTCCCCGACAATTCTCCCTTCGTAGATCACGAGAATGCGATCGGAGAGCGCCAGAATTTCGTCCAGTTCGAGTGAGACCAAAAAAACCGCTTTGCCGGAATCGCGATGCTGGATGAGGCGACGGTGAACAAACTCGATGGCCCCCACATCGAGACCTCGTGTCGGTTGGGCGGCAATCATCAAGTCGGGGTTGCGGTCGATTTCACGGGCCACGATCAGCTTCTGCTGGTTTCCGCCGGAGAGGCTGCGGGCATTGATTTCCGGACCGGGTGTGCGCACATCGAATGCTTTGATCAATCGCCTGGCGTAGCTGTCAACCTCTTTCGGCTTCAGGATACCCTTGCCGGCAAAGGGAGGACGGTAATAGCTCTGGAGGACCAGGTTTTCCCGCAGATCAAAATCGAGAACCAGGCCCCGCTTCTGGCGATCCTGGGGGATATGAGCCAGCCCGGTTTCAGTAACCTTGCGGGGCGGCTTGTTGGTAATCTCTTCACCGTTCAAAATGACGCTGCCCTTCTCTGCCCTGCAGAGGCCTGTAATCGCCTCGACCAGCTCTTTCTGGCCGTTGCCGTCCACGCCGGCAAGGCCGACAATCTCGCCGGCCTGCACCTGCAGGCTGATCCCTTTCACGGCATAGGTATTGCGGTAATCCTTTACCCAGAGATCCTTTACTTCGAGAACCGTCCGCCCGGGTCTGGCCTCCGTTTTATCGACCACCATCTGAACATCGCGGCCGACCATCAGCGCAGCGAGCCGGTCGACACCGGTATCTCTGGTCGGAAGGCTGTCAATAACCCGCCCCCGCCGGATCACGGTGACAACATCGCTGGCTTCCATAACCTCTTTAAGCTTATGCGTGATAAAAATAATTGTCTTCCCGTCCAGGACCAGCATGCGCATAACTTCAATGAGCTCGGCGGTTTCCTGGGGGGTGAGCACCGATGTGGGTTCGTCCATGATCAGGATCTCGGCGCCGCGGTAGAGCGCCTTCAAAATCTCTACCCGCTGCTGCATGCCGACCGAAATATCTTCAATTTTCGCGCGGGGATCGACCGCCAGGCCGTACCTCTGGGAGAGCTCCCGCACTATCTCCCCGGCCTGTTTTTGATCCAGCAAGCCCCGGCTGACCGGTTCTCTGCCTAGGACCAGGTTTTCGGCCACGGTAAACGGCTCCACCAGCATGAAGTGCTGGTGCACCATCCCGATGCCGAGTTCAATCGCCGTTCCGGGTCCCTGGATGGCCACCTTGCGGCCGCGAATATAGATATCGCCTTCGTCAGGCTGGTACAGTCCATAGAGGATATTCATCAGGGTGGTCTTCCCGGCGCCGTTTTCCCCCAGCAGGGCGTGGATCTCACCCCGCCGGACGGTCAAATCAATGCGGTCATTGGCCGTTACCCCGGGGAAAGACTTTGTGATCCGGCGCATTTGAATGACAGGGGTCTCTTGAGCGTGCAATCGTTTCACCTCTGTTAAAAAAAGGCCAGGTGCTGCACCTGGCCTTTTCCCCGCTTATTATTCGGCTTTCAGAAACTCCTCCAGCCCCTCGAGAGTGTCGGGAACTTCGATTTCACCGTCGATGATCTCCTGTTTCACTTCTTCAACCTTGGCTATGGTCTCTTCATCGATGAAATCAGATTTTACATAACCGACGCCGTCTTCGGCCAGGCCCAGGTGAGCCAGTTTCCCACCGGGGAAATTGCCATCAGCCAGGGCTTTGCTGATGCTGAAGGTAGCGTTGTCGACCCGCTTCAGCATGCTGGTGAGCGTGTTTTCCGGGGCCAGAGCGCTCTGATCCTGGTCCACGCCAATGAACCAGATATCCTTATCCTTGCAGGCCTCGGCGACCCCCATGCCCACACCGCCGGCGGCATGATAGATCACGTCGGCTTTCTGCCCGATCATGGTGTTGGCAATCTGGGCGCCCTTCTCTGTATCTGTCCACGACTCGGCATACTGGACCAGAACCTCGGCGTCGGGATTGACATAGTGAACGCCGGCGCGGAAGCCCACCTCGAAACGCCTGATCAGGTCGCCTTCCATCCCCCCGATAAAGCCAATCACGTCGCTTTCAGTAGTCAACCCGGCAATCATCCCCACCAGGAAGGAGCCTTCATTCTCCTTGAAGAGAACGTAGGCCACGTTGTCGCGCAGCTCTTCCTGGCCCCAGTCGATAATCGCGAATTTTTTCTCGGGGTTATCCACGGCCACCGCGTCGAGGTGATCGGCCATCATGTAGCCGATGGCCCAGATCAGGTCGGCGCCGTATTCCACCGCTGAACGCAGGTTGGGGTTGTAGTCTTCGTCGCTTTTGGATTCGATATATTCGGCAGTCCATCCGTCAACCTCGGCCTTGAAACGCTCCAGGCCCTTCCAGGCCGACTCGTTGAACGAAGCATCATCGACTCCACCCATATCGGTGACCATGTAAACCAATTTGTCCTCTTCGGGTTCGGTCCCAGGCTCAGCTTCAGGAGCGCAGCCTGCAAACACAAGGGCCAGCACCAGAACAAGAAATAACGCGAGCCATTTCTTCACAGTAAAACCCCCTTAATGTGGTTTAAATCTTTTACCCAAACAACTACGGGCAGCGCTGCTTGTCAGGCGGCAATAACCGGACCCACCCCCCGATTCCACACATTGTTCCTAAACAATAAAAATGGGTTTCAGGTTATAACAGTTACATTCTGTACATAATTTCATGATGCCGGGCTTTTGTACATGATGAATCTTTCTCTGTTCATCCTGAAAAATCCTCTTTGACAGGTGCATTTTCCAACTGAAAGCGGAATTACTTATTTACTGTTTCTCCGGTAACCCGGCCAAACGCAAAACCTCTTTGGCCGTATCTTCATCGGTAATCAAAACGTTGATGTAGCCGCCCCGGAGAGCCCCCAATATTCCCCTGGCCCTGTCAATACCGCCGGCCACTGCAATGGCATACTTTTTTCTTTTTAACTGCTCCAGCTCAATGCCGATGGTCCGCGCGTTCAATTGCGGGTCGAAGATCCGGCCGTCTATTGTAAAGTAGCGCGAACAGATATCACCAACCGCACCCCGCGACCGCAGGGCAAGCATCTCGGATCCGGTAAAGTAACCGGCCCTGACCAGGACCGATTCGACGCCGGGGACGCCGATACTGAAAACGGCAATTTCGGCTTTCTTGCCCAGGTTCAAGATCTCATTGATCCGCTCATCTTCCAGAAGGGCTTTCTTCACCCTTTCGTTTTCGACTATGCTCGGAACCGGCAAGAGACAGGGTGTGCCGCCTAATTTGCGAGCCAGGGTAAAAACCGGGTTTTGCGTATCGTAGTTGCCCGAAACCCGGCAAACGCCACCTTTAAGCTGGACGATAGTCGTACCCGGCAAATCCTTGGGTTTTAAATATTCCGCAACATAATTCAGGGTCGAACCCCAGGGTAATCCGATAACCTGATCCTCTTCGGCAATATCGTAAATATAGTCGGCGGCGATGGCGGCAAGTTTCTTCTTGATTGTTTCATGATGAGAGGTAGAAAGAGGGATAATCACGGCATCTTTAATACCGAAGTAGTCGACAAAGAGCTGTTCGAGATCAGTATGCACCCCCGGCGGGGTATTGACATGTATTTCAACAATACCCTGTTCGCGCGCCAGCTGCAGCAACCGTGAGACATGGGGGCGGGATATATTCAGCTTATGGGCGATCTGGGCCTGGCTCTCGTCGCAGCCATAATACAACCGGGCCGCCTGCACGGCCATCTGCAATTTTTTCATGGAACGTAGATCGGCCATCGTTACCCCGCTTTACCACAGACTGATATAATCAGACCATGCATAGACTATTTCTTTGTCCGGAGTTAAAACCCTTTTTTGATCAAAAAAAGAGGATGATAATAGGAGAAAAAAAGAGCGGAGGGGGGATATTGCCGCCGCAAAGTTTATCCTGTAAAACCGGAAACATTTATCTGTTGGGACGACACCTTCCCCTCCCGCCCCACCGCATCCGAAAATCACACCGGTAAGCCACAACGCGCTGACATTCAATCGAATAGTGTTACTAAAGTTAATTTCGTGCTACCTGATACTTCATATATTCAACATGCGATCGGCAAATCCTCTTATTTGAAAAATTTTATGCAGGTTTTTTGTATTACAACAGGTAATTATAGATATTAAACATCAACAATACGGACGGTGAAATAAATTGAACATGATCCGCAGCCCGAAAAGGGCCCCTGAAGGGCAAAAAAAGATATCCTGGGTAAGCAGGCATATGCCGGTGTTAAGCGGCCTGGCTGAAAAATATGCCCCCGGGCAGCCTTTTGCCGGGGTCAAGATAGCTATTTGCATTCATCTTGAAGCAAAGACCGCCTACATGGCGACAGTGTTCCAACGCTGCGGGGCGCGGGTGACTGTTACCGGCAGCAACCCCCTTTCAACCCAGGACGATGTCGCCGCCGCCCTGGTGGAAGAAGGGATCACCGTATTTGCCTGGCACGGCGCCACGGCGGAGGAGTATGAGAACCATATCCGCCGCACCGTGGAAAGCGGGCCCGACCTGGTGATCGATGACGGGGGAGACCTGGTCACGATGCTGCACCGCGAGAGGCCTGACCTGCTGCCGCGGGTGCGCGGCGGAGCCGAGGAGACTACCACGGGACTGACCCGGCTGCGGGCGCTGGCCGCAACAGGGGAACTTGCCTTCCCGGTGATTGCCGTCAATGACGCTTTATGCAAATATCTTTTCGACAACCGTTACGGCACAGGCCAGTCGGTCTGGGACGGGATCATGCGGACGACCAACCTGCTGGTGGCAGGAAAAACCGTGGTTGTGGCCGGCTTCGGATGGTGCGGGCGCGGGGTGGCCGTGCGGGCAAAGGGGCTGGGGGCACAGGTGATCGTCACCGAGGTAAACCCGGTGCGCGCCCTTGAGGCGGCGGTCGAAGGTTACCGCGTCATGCCGATACGCGAGGCGGCGCCTCTCGGGGATATCTTCGTCACCACCACCGGATGCTGCAAGGTGATCGGCGAAGAGGATCTGCCCCGCCTCAAAGACGGCGCCATTTTGGCCAATGCCGGTCATTTTGATGTGGAAATAGATAAAGTGGCCTTAAACAGCCTTGCCGAACCTGCCGGAAGACCGCGGCCAAATATTGAAGAGTACCGCTTTCCCGACGGCCGCAGGATTTACCTGCTCGCTGAAGGAAGGCTGGTCAACCTCGCCGCAGGCGACGGCCACCCTGCAGAGATCATGGATCTCTCATTTGCCCTGCAATTCCTGGCGATGAACTATCTGCGCCGGAGCGAGGGGTTGCCGCACGCCGTGCTCCCCCTGCCGGCGGAGCTCGACCGCGAGGTGGCGGCGCTGAAGCTCTCGGCAATGGGCATCAGCATCGACAGCCTGACCGGGCCACAACGCGCCTACCTGGGCTTATCATGACTTATCGACGACCTCGGCCGCGCCGCCGGCGGAGATTGGTTCGCACCGGCGGAGAAGCTTGCATGGACGGCTACCTGGGAGGAGGTTCTCGGGCTGCTGCAGGAGGAACACGGCCCCGGTACCAGAGCGGCGGTCTATATAGACGGAACCATGCAGTTTTACGATCAGGAGCTGTAATAACCCCCTCTCCCAAGGGGAGAGGGCAAACCTAGAAGTGCACCATCTGCTCTCTCTGACCCATGAGGAATGCAAGAAGACGATGATGAACGATTCAGCTCCCTCCCCCTGGAGGGGGGAGGGTTGGGGTGGGGGTGGGTTACTCCC
>CAZPET010000105.1:0-6241 GCA_964585625.1 uncultured Syntrophomonadaceae bacterium | reverse complement strand
AGCGTTACAATACCGGCAGTTGCTAACCCCTTGCTGAGGGTGACCAAAAACGCCGGCGTGGATAACTACAACGAGGTAGGCCAGGTCATCAATTACACCATCACCGTAGAAAACACCGGTAACGTGACCCTGACAAATATCAAAATCACCGATACTAAGGCACCCATCACCCACCCCGACGACACAATCGCCAGCCTGGCACCGGGAGAAAAGCATGAGGTAAAAGTAACCTACACCGTCACCCAGGCAGACCTGGATGCCGGTGAAATAGAAAACACAGCCACAGCGTCAGCTAAGTATGATGAAAAGGATGTCTCGGATGAAGACAGCGCTACGGTAACCGCTGAAGCCAACCCCTCGCTCAAAGTAACCAAGAGCGCAGACGAAAAGACCTACAACGCTGTGGGCGACGACATCAACTACACCATCACAGTGGAAAACACCGGGAATGTTACCCTGACAAATATCAAAATCACCGATACTAAGGCACCAATCACCTACCCCGACGACACAATCGCCAGCCTGGCACCGGGAGAAAAGCATGACGTAAACGTAACCTATACCGTCACCCAGGCAGACCTGGATGCCGGTGAAATAGAAAACACAGCCACAGCGTCAGCTAAGTATGATGAAAAGGATGTCTCGGATGAAGACAGCGTCACCATAGAGGCAATTACCGGGGCCTCGCTGAAGGTGGAAAAGTCGTCTGAGGGTTCTTTCAAAGAGGCCGGGGACATCATCACATATCAAATCAAGGTTACCAATAACGGCACTGTCACATTAACCGCCATTCAGGTCCGTGATGATATGCTCGGCTTATCACAGATCATCGATTCCCTGGCCCCGGGAGAATCCCGGACTTTCACCGAAACATATACGGTAAAAGAAAGCGACCTCGAAGGAAACCTGGTGAATACAGCCTCAGCACTGGCAGTTTACAATGATGAAGAAATTTACGATGAGGACAGCGTCATGCTCATCCCGCCGGAACCGCCTCTGGTTGAGCCGGAGTACACGATTACCACCCAACCGCAACCGGCAGAAGGCGGAACCACATCGGGAGACGGCACCTACAAACAGGGCACCATCATTACGGTCAAGGCTGCGGCCAATACCGGCTACATCTTTACCGGGTGGTACGAAAATGGCGTTAAAGTCAGCGATTCCGCAAACTACCAGTTTACGGTGGTCCGGGATCGCCATCTGGTAGCTCACTTCCAGAAAGAGACCGTTGTTCAACCTGAAAAACCAAAAACAGATCCCGCACTTCCCAGGACGAGCGGAATGGCAGGTGCGTTAGGCCTCGGCCTGCTGTTATTGGCCGGAGGACTGGTTTCGCGGAGATTTTCACGCTAAACATTTTCTTTGCTGAGCTACGCTACGGGGCTGCTCTTTGGGCAGCCCCTTTCATATGTCATACGAAAGATAGGTAAAGCCTAGGTAAAGTCTAAAGACGGGATCACGGAAATAAAGCTTGTCTTATTTTAGAAGCTAATGTATAATCTTGTATAACTACTTGACCGACAAGGGTAAACCTGTCTAAAGGCAGGGACACAAAGCCAAGGGTCTAAGGTCCTTACAGGACTATGACAGCCGGTTGCCGAAACAGTAACTTAAGTCTTACCCTGTCGGTCCCTCGTTAAAGGGAGGGACCTTTTTGATGCTCAAAGTACCCCGGTGGGTAAAATTGATTCTTTGTTACGGCCTGGTTTTCAGTTGTTTGCTGGCACTGGTTGTTTTCGCCATGAATTCAGGTTTATTGCCATCACATGAAGCCTCAATCAATATCAAAATAAATCAAGCCCATGCATCCGGGGTCACAGAGCCTGCCGTTCCCGGTACCCGGGATGATTTCATTTCTTTGAAAAAAACAAACCGTTCCAGCCAGATCGAGGATGAGATGACCGGAGCCAACAAAGGCTCCGATTCAAACATGCCGGTTTTAAATACTGCGGAAAATAAAGAAGAAGCGCCTTTGGAAAAAGTGGCGGCGCCATCGAAAGATTCATCCCGCGCGCAACCGGAAACACCCGCCCCGGAACCTGCTCCTGCAGCCCCGCAGCCTCCGGCACCCCCTTCTCCGGTTTCCTATTCATGGGGTTATTCAAAAAACTATCATTTCCAAACTGAAGTGATTGTAACCAACAACGGATCCGAATTATCCCGGGATATCAGGGTGCACCTGCCGATGCTGGAAAACAGTTCGCCTTACCAAACCACCGTATTGCAATCGATCAATTATCCTTCTACGAATATTGAAGGCCGGATTTACACTTTTCAAATCGGGGATCTACAGCCCGGTGAAAGCAGGTCTGTAATTGCCGACTACGTGATAACCCTGCGCAGTGTTTCCATTAACTCAACCAATGAGATAATTGAGAAGGCCAGGCAGGCTTACAATCAGTGTGCCGGCAGCGGCAATTGCTACACCCTGGCCGCTGCATTTGTGAACCGCTGCCGTGAACTGGGTTTGACCACCCGGGTGGTAACCGGCTTTGCCCGGCCCCAGAAAGGTGAGATGACAGCAGGCCCGCTGCAGGGATGCCGGCACAGCTGGGCTGAATACTACGTGGATGGCCTGGGTTGGGTACCTGTTGACCTTACTTTCCAATATTTTTCCTGCCTGCCCGTAACATCGCATATTGTGGAGACCTACGGCGACCAGCCGATCAAGGTGAATTTCTCGGGGGGCGAACTAAGTGTATCCTGGTTGAACAGCGTCCAGTAATGTGCGTGTCAAGAAACGTCCCTTAAATAACCGCTCCTGTACCCTACAAACAACCGGGTATGCTGATCCTTTTTCTGAAGGATTCAGATTAGCTGAAGATGACGCGGGCGAATTTTCTTTTACCAACCTGCAGGATCAGCTCTCCCCGGGTATTAACCCGGTACTCAATATTTTTTACCTGTGAACCGTTAACCCTGACACCGCCCTGCCGGATCAAGCGGCGGGCTTCGCTCTTGCTGGAGGCAAGGTCTGTTCTCACCAGTAGCGAAACCAGGTCCGGCGTAGAGGCAGTGCTGATCCTGAACACCGGCATATCCGCAGGCATTTCGCCCCTCTGAAAGACCTGCTTGAAATTATCCTCGGCCCGGGCTGCAGCAGCGTCCCCATGATAAAGGCCTACAATCTCCCGGGCCAATCTCATCTTGGTGTCCCGCGGATGAAGGCGGCCTTTCCGGTAATCTTCAACGATCCTCCCGGCCTCTGCAGCAGAAAAGGCCGTGCCCAGGTGAAAAAAGTCGGGCATGATCTCGTCCGAAATGGACATCACCTTTCCGTAAATCTCCTCCGGCGGTTCATTGATGCCGATATAGTTGCCCAGGCTCTTGCTCATCTTTTGCACGCCGTCGGTTCCGACCAGGATCGGCATGGTCAGGGCCACCTGCGGTTCCTGCCCGAATTCTTTCTGGAGATGCCGGCCCATCAGCAGGTTGAATTTTTGCTCTGTAGCTCCAAATTCAATATCTGCTTTCACGGCGATAGAGTCGTAACCCTGCATCAAAGGGTAGAAAAACTCATGAATGCTGATCGGCAGGTTTTCACGGTAGCGGTTGGCAAAGTCCTCCCTCTCCAGCATCCGGGCCACCGTGTAGGTGGAGGCGATCTGCAGCACATCGCTGAAATTCAGCTTGCCGAGCCACTGGCTGTTGAAGAGAAGTTCCGTCTTTTCCCGATCGAGGATTTTAAATATCTGTTCCTGGTAGGTGCGGGCGTTGGCCAGCACCTCTTCCTCGGAAAGCGGTCGCCGCGCCTCGGAGCGGTTTGTGGGATCGCCGATTCTACCGGTGAAATCGCCCAGGATAATGATCACATGGTGCCCCATATCCTGGAAAGTTTTAATTTTGCGCAGCACCACGGCATGGCCCAGGTGGATGTCCGGCGCCGAAGGATCGATACCCAGCTTGCAGCGCAGCGGTCTCTTCTCCGCAAAACTGCGCTTCAGCTTATCCACCAGTTCATCCTCGGTGATAATTTCGGCGACATTCTCTTTAATCCGCGCCAGCTGTTCTTCTACCGGCAGCATGCCCATATCAACAACCTCCTTGCTCCTGCTGATCTAACTTATTTTAAACCATTTTCAGCCATTTGAATAGTTGGCTAAATAGTTAAAGGTAATACTTCTTCGAGATCGATCTTCATCCCGTCTGTGGCCGCGATTACCCGGACCCCGGTTTCGTCGGTCAAGCGCTGTGCCAGGTAATAAGGCTTATGATTCAGCATACTCATCCCGAAATGGGTCATCACCGCCAGACGCGGTTGAATCGACTTGATCAAAATCCGGGCGCTTTCCAGATCGAGATGTTGGATCTCCTTAACCGGCAGTGGTTCAAAAAGCATCACGTTGAGGATAAGGAGGTCGCTTTGCGCGTAGTGATCGGCCAGCCCCGGGAAGTATGCGGTATCGCTGACGAATGAAACCTGTCCGTAAGGAAGATTAAAGGTCAGGCCGTAGGTCTCAACGGGATGCCGGTGACGCACCGGCACGGTAAAATCAAATCCATCGAGCCGGTAGCGCTGCCCTTCCCGGAGCAGCTCCAGCCGCTCCACCGAACGCCGGGTATGACGGAAGACAACCGGCTCCTCGCCGTCGACAGCGTCAGCAGGAGCAAAAAGCGCCCCCCGGTGGTTGAAAGTCCCCTGGGTCATCGCCTCGATCAGCACATTGATATCGGTGGAGTGATCCAGGTGGCGGTGGGTGAGAATCAGCGCGTCAAGTTTTTCAGGATCCAGTTTCGGCCTGCTGGAAAAGCAGCGGCATAATGTCCCCGGGCCCGGGTCGATGAGAATATTCAGCCCCTGGAGGGAGCACCAGGTCCCCGCCGAGAAGCGGAGCTGTTTCGACACAACAAAGCGCGCCCCGGCGGTGCCCATAAATTTAATCCAGTCACCCAAATCCTCTATCCCTCACCATGATATACTTTCATCATTCTACCACAACAACCCGATCTTAAGTGAATGTGAAACAGTTGAACTCTGGAAAAGAAAAATCTAAAGGCCGGTCCGGGAAACGGTTAAGCCTGCAGCAGCGGACGTAAGGTAGAAACGCGGCTCCGGCCAGCCGCAGCGGGCAAATGCTTCGCCGAGGCGCTGCTTTATTTCTGCAATAGCCTCGTTTTTTAACAGGACGATGGCACAGCCGCCGAAACCTGCGCCGGTCATACGCGCACCTAAAACATCCGGACTTCGGACAGCTGTTTCCACGATCAGATCAAGCTCCGGGCAGCTGACCTGGTAAAGATCCCTCAACCCGGCATGCGAAAGCCCCATCAGCCGCCCGTACTCCTGCAGATTGCCTACCCGCAGCTCCGCTGCCGCAGCGAGCACTCTTTCGTTTTCTTCAACTACATAGCGGCTCCTTCGGGCGAGCAGATCGGTCAGCCAGCCCCCAACCCGGCCAATTTCTGTTCTGTTCACATCACGCAGGGAGCGCAGCGGCCGCCCCAGCAATTTAGCGAGCTGCCCGACGGCAGTCTCGCATTCTTCGCGCCGCCGGTTATATTCTGAAGCAGCTAAATTGCGCGGCACCCTGCTGTCGACGATCAGGATCCGGCATTGTTTTAACGTTAAGGGGATATACTCATATTCCAGGGTGCGGCAATCGAGCAGCAGGGCAAAGCCTTTCCGGCTCAATGCTGCGGCGAACTGATCCATCACCCCGCAGCGCACACCGACAAATTCATTTTCAGCCTGCCAGCAGAGAAGGGCCAGCTCCAGCGGCGCCAGTTGAAGGCCCGAAACAGAAGCAAGCGCCGCCGCAGCAGCTACTTCGAAAGCAGCCGAGGAGCTTAAACCCGCTCCAACCGGAATCCGGCTGGAGATCGAAAGATGCGCCCCTGAAAGGTGATGGCCGGCCTTTGCAAAAGCCCGACAGACCCCTTTGAGGTAATCAACCCAGCGGATTTCCCCCGCATCTTTTTCCAACCGATGCAAAGAAAAGGTTTCAATGCCCCCGAAACCCTCTGAGACGGCGGTAATGTAGCGCTCTTTCAGCGGTGTCGCCTCTACGGTGACGGCGTAATCAATCGCCGCCGGCAGTACAAATCCCTCGTTGTAATCGGTATGCTCTCCGATAAGGTTGACCCTCCCGGGTGCGATTGCTTTAACTTTCAAAAATGAACCTTCCTCCTATCGTTTTGATGACCAGGCATTTTCAAACATGTTTTGTTTTTTAAATCCCCCCGTCCCCCCTTTTTCAAAGGGGGGAGCTTGAAAAGACCAGAATGTTCCCCTTTTTAA
>CAZPET010000104.1:5040-6282 GCA_964585625.1 uncultured Syntrophomonadaceae bacterium | reverse complement strand
TTTATACTTTTTATTTTTTGTCCGTGTCAAATCCAACGGAAGAGTTTACCCGGGCAGTACAATTTTCCGCATATCTGATTTGGCTTGTTTCAGCAATAGGGAGTTGTCAAAAGCGGGCCGTGGTGGTTATAATAGCTCGTGGCATTATTGGCTTAACTCCGGGATTCACGGCATATGTAAAGAACCATGACATGACGAGGGTGAATAATTTATGCAGATCGGGTTGATCGGCCTTTCCCAGGCCGGAAAAACTACATTTTACAATTTGCTGACGGGCGCTGCGGAAGAGAACGGCGTAAGCGCTATAAAAAAGGTGCATGTAGGAAGCGCCCGGGTGCCCGATACGCGGATCGGCTACCTTGCCTCGAGCTATAAACCGCGAAAAACAATTTATCCCCAGATCCAGTTCAAAGACCTGCCGGGGTTAACCCGGGGTGAAAAACCGGCTGCTTTTACGGCCCGCTGGTTGGACGAGGTAAGGAATGCCGATGCCCTGGTTCTGGTAAGCCGGGCTTTTCATTCATCCCAGGTTTCAGATCTGCTGGGACCGCCGGATCCCTATCGTGATCTGCTGGAGCTGCACACAGAGCTGCTTCTGGCTGACCTGGAATCGGTGGAAAAACGAATTGCCCGCCTGGAAGGTGACCGAAAAATTTCCAAGGAAGCTGCCGCCGGATTGGAGATATTACGGCAATACCAGGCCGCCCTCGAAGAGGGCCGCCCGCCGGGCAGTGTTCCGCTGGAAAAAGAGCAGCGCCGGCTCGTCGAGGGCAGTTTCCTGAGCGAGAAACCGCTGATTATCGCGGTCAATGTTGATGAAGGTGAACTCAAAGAGGGTCTCTATCCGGGGCGTGAGAAAATGCTCTCTTTTGCCGCGGCGCGAGGCGTACCGCTGATCGAGATCTGCGCGCAGATGGAGATGGAGATCAACCGGCTGCCGGAAGAGGAACGCGGCCTCTTTATGGCTGATTTAGGCTTGAATATTTCGGGCATAAGCCGGCTGGCGAGGGCAGCTTATGATCTTCTCGGATTGATCTCATTTTTTACCGTCGGTGAAGATGAAGTGCGTGCCTGGACGGTTCACCGGGGGACCAGTGCCCTGAAAGCAGCCGGCAAGATTCATTCGGATATTGAGCGCGGTTTCATCAGGGCAGAAGTATTTTCTTATGACCATTTCAGGGAATGGGGCAGTACAACCAGACTAAAAGAGAGAGGCCTGATCCGGTTGGAAGGAAAGTCCTA